>CAMWJQ010000409.1 GCA_947174615.1 uncultured Lachnospiraceae bacterium | reverse complement strand
GCGACATTCGGTAATTTCGTGGGCGGCGGTGACTTGGTAATCGGTATCGTCGTGGTTATTATTTTGAGTATTGTACAGTTCGTTGTGATTAACAAAGGTTCTGAACGAGTTGCAGAAGTAACTGCGAGATTTACGCTGGATGCTATGCCGGGTAAACAGATGGCGATCGATGCCGATTTAAATACAGGCGCGATCACGGACGCAGAGGCAAAGATACAGAGAGAAAAACTCCAGCAGGAGGCAAGCTTCTTTGGTTCTATGGACGGTGCTGTAAAGTACGTAAAGGGAGATGCAACTGCGGGCTTGATCATTACATTTGTAAATATTATTGGCGGTATTATTATGGGTGTCGTGAGGCAGGGTATGAACATTGGCGATGCCGCAGATAAGTTTACGATTCTTACCATCGGTGATGGTCTGGTGAGCCAGATTCCTTCACTTCTTATTTCGTTATCTACAGGTATTTTGGTAACAAAGGGTTCCAAGGAGGCAGATTTTGGTACGGTGCTTGTGAATCAGTTGTTTGGAATACCCAAAGTATTGTACATGGTAGGCGGCGTACTCGCATTCTTAGGATTAGTGACACCGCTGAATCCTCTCATTTTCGTCATTCTGGGTATCATCTTTATCGTGTGCGGACGCATGATCGCATCGACGATTGAGACAGCAGGTATTGAGGCGGAAGCTGATCTGGAGGAGGACACAGCCGACGAGATCCGAAAGCCGGAGAATGTCAATTCACTGCTGCAGGTAGACCCGATCGAGTTGGAATTTGGGTATGGTATTATCCCGCTTGCAGATGTAAACCAGGGCGGAGACCTTCTGGACCGTGTTGTTATGATACGAAGGCAGATCGCGCTTGAGCTTGGTACAGTTGTGCCGATTATTCGTCTGCGCGATAATATCCAGCTGAATCCAAATCAGTATATCATCAAGATAAAAGGGATTCAGGTGAGTGAAGGTGAGATTTTATTTGACCACTATATGGCGATGAATCCTGGTTTTGTGGAGGAGGAGATCTCAGGTATTCCCACGTTCGAACCATCATTTCATTTGCCGGCGATCTGGATTACGGAGAATCAGAGAGAGCGTGCAGAGAGTGTGGGCTATACAGTAGTAGATCCGCCATCCATCATTGCAACGCATCTGACAGAGATTATCAGACAGTATCTCTCCGATCTGCTCACAAGACAGGATGTGCAGAACCTTGTCAACAATGTGAAGGAAACCAATCCTTCTCTGGTGGAGGAGCTGGTGCCAAAACTTCTGGGACTTGGCGATATCCAGAAGGTATTGCAGAATCTTTTGAAGGAAGGTATCTCTGTGCGTGACCTTGTCACAATATTTGAGACGCTTGCAGACCATGCGGCATCTACAAGAGATACGGATATACTGACAGAGTATGTGCGGCAGAGTTTGAAGCGCGCCATCTCCAACAAATATTTCCCGGTTAATGAGACGACGAGCGTCGTAACGCTTGACCCGGGATTGGAGCAGGAGATTATGGGAAGCGTCAAACAGACAGAACAGGGTGCATATTTGACATTAGACCCTGAGAAGACAAAGACTATTATGGCTTCTGTCGAATCAGAAGTAGGTAAGCTTGAGAAGCTTGGCAAGAATCCAATCGTGATTACATCACCGATTGTCAGAATGTATTTCAAGCGGCTTACAGAGGATTATTACAAGGATTTGGTAGTGGTATCTTATAATGAGATCGATTCAAATGTTGAATTACAATCAGTAGGAATGGTGACAGCATGATTATTAAGAAATTTCAAGGGAGAACAAAAGAAGAGGCGCTGGAAAGTGCCAGAAGGGAGCTTGGCGCAAATATTGTAGAGATGAACGTCAAGGCTTTGAAGCCAAAGGGAATCATGGGACTGTTTAGGGGAACAAGATTCGAGGTGACAGTTGCCAGAGAAGAGGAAAATGAGAAGTACAGTGCCGTTTCTGCAAAAGATGTCCAGAAGGACGGCGTGGCAGTCAGCTTTAGTCATAATGAATCGCAGGGGAAAATTATTCCGATGAAGAAAGCAGAGGAGAAGGAGGATGCCAAGGCAGTAGGACTGGCAGTTGCGGATGTGCTTTCTACATATCAGCCTGAGACTGCAAGAGATGAGAGCGTGGGAGAACGCAGCCGCTTTGAGGGCAGAGCGGGCACACCAGTCAGGGAAAACGGCTTGGAGGAGAAGCTTGACAGTCTCCAGAATCTGATTGAGAAGCAGCTTTCCAGACAGGATAGCAGACCACAGCCAGAGGAGTCCAAAAGCACTGAGGAGGAAAAGAAAGAGGAAGATACTGAGCGCATAAACTTTTTGAAAATTTTGTACAATAAAATGACTGACAATGAGATCAATGAGAAGTATGCAAACGAGATGATTGATGAGATTGACAGGAATTGCAAGGCGGATGTGACTTTAGATTTTATGCTTTCAGAGATTTATCAGAGAATGATCTTGAAATTAGGCAAACCCTATGTCATGGAAGACGACGGAAAGGGTCCCAGGGTGATCTTCTTTGTGGGACCTACAGGAGTAGGAAAAACAACGACCATCGCAAAGATTGCATCGACGTATAAACTAGAGCACAGGAAAAAGGTTGCCATGCTTACGGCTGATACGTACAGGATTGCGGCAGCAGAACAGCTTAGGACCTATGCTAATATTTTGGAGGTACCGTTCAGAGTAGTCTATACAGCCAAGGAAATCGAAGCTGCTGTCGAAGATTTCAGGGAATATGATTATATATTTGTAGATACGACAGGGCATTCACCAAATGATGAGGCACAGTGTGAGAATATGAGCGGTCTGATCAATTCCGTCGATATCAAGGCTTCAAGGGAAGTATTTCTAGTGTTGTCGGCTTCGACAAAATACAAAGATTTGATGAGGATAACAGATACCTACAAGGAAATTACAGATTATAAACTGATTTTCACCAAGCTTGACGAGACATCTGCGCTTGGAAATATCTATAACTTAAAGCTTTATACAGGTGCAAGGCTTTCCTATGTGACATACGGTCAGAATGTACCTGATGATATTGAGTATTTTAATCCACAGTCAACTGTGAAACAGTTGCTTGGGGGAAGGCGTTGATAGGAGGGTAATGTATGGTGGATCAGGCTGAACAACTTAGAAATGTGATTAAATTGAATCCACCGCCGAAGCCGCATGCTCGTGTGATCACGGTGACAAGCGGCAAAGGCGGCGTCGGGAAATCCAATACATCAATAAACCTTGCCTGTCAGTTCAAAAAGCTGGGAAAGAGGGTCATTATACTGGATGCAGACTTTGGGCTTGCCAATATAGAAATTATGTTTGGTACAGTGCCAAAGCATAACTTGTGCGATCTGATTTATCAGGGGAAAAATATCACAGATATCATAACATGGGGACCTATGGACATAGGTTTTATATCGGGCGGATCTGGCATCGCAGGTCTTTCAAATCTGAGCAGTGAATATTTAAATTATATTGTACGAAATCTTGCGAAATTAGATGCAATTGCCGATATTATTATCATAGATACTGGTGCGGGAATCTCAGATGCAGTGTTGGATTTCCTGGTTGCGAGCGGCGAAATTCTAGTAGTGGCAACGCCGGAGCCGACTT
>CAMWJQ010000408.1 GCA_947174615.1 uncultured Lachnospiraceae bacterium | reverse complement strand
TATAATTCACACCTCAATTACTTATAAGCTGATAAGAACTGGCGTTGGTGTGAATTGTAACGGTACGTTTTCCCATGTGGTCTGAAAATCCATAATTAGCAGTAAATGCTAAGTCCTGTCTGAACAATAACCATTCCTTTATTTCCACAGGAAACCATCTGAACAGGGGAGCGGAATACACTTAGGAACAGTAGCGGCAAGCCAACATTCCGCAATTTTTTACAATTCTTATTTCATGCTTACTGCTATGATGGAAGAGAGCAGAAATACTGCAAAAATTGGAAAGGAAGTGCTGCAAATGGATTATAAAAATCTGTTCGAAAAATTCAACGAGGGAGGAAAGCTCCTTTTGCCGGATGCAACGGTTGCGTTTGATACGATTCCGTGGTCTAAACACCCTGTTTTTGAGGGAGTGGAGCTAAAGCACATTATCACATCCAGCAAGACGGATGGACAGTTCAGCTTCCATCTCGTGAGAATCGCTCCCGATCAGAAAATTGGGAATCATATCCACGAGACACAACTGGAAACGCATGAGGTTATATCTGGTGCGGGCGTATGCAGGAACAATGGCGTGGAACTGCCTTATGAGGCCGGCGTGATTTCCATTTTCCCCATCGGCGTACCGCACGAAATCATTGCCGGAGCGGACGGTCTTTATCTGTTCGCTAAGTTTATGCCTGCGCTATGCTGATCCGATTATTTCGGAGGACAATCGATACGTCCGCGGCGTCATGCCCACCTGCTTTTCGAATTGCTTTATGAAGTGGCTTTGGTCGAAAAATCCTGTGGCCAAAGCCACTTCGGTTATTGTTTTGGTTTTGTGCATCAGCCGCTGCGCTTTGCGAATACGGTTCTGCAGTTGAAACTGATGCGGCGTAAGCCCCACTTCTGCCTGAAAGCTTCTGATCAGGTGGTATTTACTGACAAATGCGTTTTTTGCCATCTCATCCAGACTGAGATCTCTTTCCGGATATAGTTCCAACTGCTTTTTTATGTCATTGATCCATGGATTTTGCTTGATAGAACATAAGTTTTCATCGCTTGTCAAGGAAAAAGACCGGATAGCTGTGTTCAGGCAATGCAATAACTGAACTATCTGGTGCTGACTGATTTTTTCTGTATTCAGAGTACTTGTCAGTAAAGCGATGACATTATTCTGCATCTTTTGTGCGGCATAGTGGGTTACTGCATTTTTATCAATACATAAACTGAGCAGCGTGTAGCGGCTGTGTGCCAAAATACAGTGCGGCACATAGGGGCAGATGGAAAAGGTCTGATTTTTTTCGTAAGTCAGCGCTTTGTTATTGGCGGTAAGCACAATGGAACCATCTAACACAATGCCGATTGTGAGCACAGAAACATGGTTGTGTGCAGGATAGGATATTGTTGAATTGTCGCAGAAAATTATTTCAATTCCCATATTTTCATTGCGTCTGTAGTGTATGCTGCTTGTTTCCATAATCGTTCCGTTCCGGAGTCTGTTTAATAAATGCTCCAACTATATAAACCAGTTACTTTGCCTCGTCTACCCGCTGAGATTTTCATCGCCCCATTGTTTCATATATTCCAAAACGGGAATGAAGCTTTTTCCCAAGTCCGTCAGATTGTATTCCACATGGGGAGGTACTTCTTTGTAGCCATAACGGGTAATGAAACCGTCTGCTTCCAGCTCCCGAAGCTGCTTTGTCAGACTAGATTCCGTAATCTCTCCAATCTGTCTTCGAAGCTCTCCGAAACGGTGAATATCCTGAAAGGCGATATAATAGATGATTTCGATTTTCCATTTGCCGCCTAACATTTTCTGTATCGTGGAAACGGTTTTACAGCGTTCAACCGCTAACGTGCTTTTTCTCATACCTGACACTCCTCGTCTAATAAATTGATAAAGAACTGTTAACAAAGACCTTGTTCATTTGACACCATATAAATGTTCAGCTGTAAATTACATACGTCATTAGCAAACCATCGCAGGCGCAGGAGGCAAAGGCATAAAAAGCAATGCCTTACGCCAGGGTTATCTGATGCTGCAGATAGACATTTCACCATGTCAGCATCTGACAGGTCCAACTCATGAGTGATTGATGACAGACAGTATAACACCTTTTTTGTCTAAAATCAATGTACAGTCTATTTATATGTACTGCAAAAAAGTACAGTACTTGTAAAATTATTGTACATTCATATAATGAACATAAGGAACTGTAAACAACGAACTTTACCATCCGGCTTGTCTGAGCTAAAAGGCAAGCATTTTGGCGCATGATTCCCACTACTTTGGCGCAGGTGTGAAAAGTAACGTCTGTGCCTCCATTTGTCCTGCGCAATCCGGCAATGATATTTGCTTACCGTTCCTGAACTACACAAAAAGGAGAGATCGATATGCACTATACAGGAACAATCTGGCGACCGCCGTATGAAGCAGCATCACTCTTATTAGAAGTGACAGCCGGCTGTACACATCACAAATGCAAATTTTGTACGCTGTACAATGATTTGCCGTTTCCATTCAGAATATCCCCCATGAAGGATATTGAGTCGGATTTGCAGGAGGTACAAAAGGCGGGCAGGCGCTTGGACTGGCAGGACATTGACCGCGTATTTCTGACAGGGGCCAATCCGTTCGTCCTGTCTTATGACAAATTGGCTGCGATTGCAGAACGAGTCCGCAAATATCTCCCGTCTGTAAAATCGATTGGCTCATTTGCAAGAATTACAGATATCACTCCGAAAACCGATGAAGAACTCGCAAAACTGTGCGCCTGCGGGTATGACGGTTTGACGATTGGGATTGAGACGGGCGATGATGCGGCTTTGGGTTTTATGAACAAGGGATACACTTCTGCCGACATCATCGCGCAGTGTCACAGATTAGATACCGCAGGTATTCATTACAGCTTCTTTTATCTGGCAGGCATTTCCGGAGCAGGCCGCGGAGAAACCGGGGCCGCATTGACGGCTGCACTGTGCAATCAGGTGCACCCCGCGCTCATTGGAGCAAATATGCTTACAGTTTATCCCGACGCTGAACTTTATACTGAAATACTGCGCGGAAACTGGCAGGAGGAAGGTGAACTCGAAAAGTATAAGGAGGTACGGACACTCATTGAAAACTTGCAGATACCTACAAGCTTTGCAGCGATGGGAGCTTCCAACGCGTATCAATTTTATGGGCAACTGCCAAAAGACAGGAATAAACTGCTGTCCTTTCTCGATGAAATCATAGGAAATATCAGCGAGGAAGAATTGCAGATATACAGAAAAAGCGTTCATCATCTATGAAAGAAAGGAGGCAGGACAATGCATTTTACAGGCAGAACCTGGAGACCACCCTACGAAGCGAACTCTGTCATCATACAGGCTACTTCCGGCTGCACCTATCGTCAGTGCAGGTTTTGTAATCTATATCAGAACGAGTGTTTTCGCATGTCACCCATCGCGGAATTTGAGGAAGACCTGGAAGAAATAAAAAGCTATCAGCCCTACGACCGCCAAAAGGTCACAAATGAGCTGCAGTATGTCCTGGACAATGTTGATGAGACGAAGCTGCAGGAATATCGAAGAAATTTGAAGTCACTGGGATGAGACTTGTTACTGTTCGCACATCCACAAAAATAGTGGGAATCATGCGCCAAATTGATGCCCTTTATCAA
>CAMWJQ010000407.1 GCA_947174615.1 uncultured Lachnospiraceae bacterium | reverse complement strand
CTCCATAAGCTGCCTGCCCAGCCTAGTAAGTTCTCCTGTCTGCCTGTTCTCCAGCATATTGTGTGTCTTTTGGCTCACGCTTATCAGATTCCAGTTGGAATAACAATATTGTGGATACTTCTTTGCTGGATAGATATGATGTACCGTTGTCGCTTCTGTCAGCCTTCCATATCGTTTGTCTATAACATCCATATAATTGTCCAGTCTCAATATGCGATCTCTTTTTCTGCGCCATTTTGCGCTATGATAATCCATCTTATCACCACCTATGAACAAAATAAAATCAGTGCCACGACTGCTGCCATGACACTGATACTATTGGAGAATAGCCTACACCCTTCTGCTGTATATCTATTCGTTTCCTAATACCATATTACCACATCTAAAGCGGGCATTGTGGGCAACTTTTATTTTATCCACTATTTTTATTTCGCTTTAAATATCTGCTTACTATCCTTTCGCCTGTTCGACGGTCGAAATGCATAATGCATCCTATTTTCTCCCACGAATATCCTTCCACATATCTGTACTGCATTATACGTCTCACGCGGCTTTCCTTCACATTATTAATATATTGTAAAAGATGATTCTCCTCCTCGGCTGCTTTTTTCTTTCTTTCGCAAAGCAGTGTTATTTTTTCGCACAAGAGCCTGTCCCGTCTATCAGCCAATAATGGATCATATCCTTGCACTGTAACCCTGCTCTTCACATATGGGAAACATTGGCTTGATGCATCTACTTTGACCGGAACTGCCTTAATGTCCATTTGTTCAATATGTTGAATATCCTGCTCAAGCTCTTCAATCTCTTTTCTTAGACTGATGAGCTGTTCAAGTTCTTGTTTTGTCATATTAATACCATGTTCCAATGCCCGCTTTTTCACCATATTATTAACCCCTTACATATTCAGTTTTCATTTGAATTGCCACTATAACTGCTACCCTTTTTAATATCAAAAATATAAAGTTCGTTGCGACGCCGCAACCCTGCTACAGATTTGAAAATTCTTTATTCAGCTTATCAATTTCTTTCTCAATTGTTTCTATATCGCTACATATTCCACGATATGCAGCGCGTGCTGATACTTCGATAACATCACTATCTCCCCCATCATTTTGCATTGATTTTATTGTAAATATATGAGTGATCTTCTTTGCAATATCCATATTCTCAAAGCAAAGCGCTTTCATTTTCTCAAGATGCTCTTTTTTTCTCCAAAGATCATCTTTTAAGGATTTCAATTCAACCCCTCGTTCCAATTGCTTGTTTGTCACTTTCTTACCTCCTAAATAAATTTCAGTTTAGCTTGTCAAGCCCTCTAGCCCTCCTCTGAATCTTCACAATCAGATTCATTCCCAGTATAGGGGCATACCGTAATATTTTCATTGTCCTTAAAACAAAGAGCTCCAGAATTATATATACAATCCATATCACACCTCCAAATCCTTATTTACTCTTCCATATTGTCTTATAATGTTTTATACTTCCAATATTTGCAGCGCACTTCGTACTAAATATTTCTGCAATACTATAATCTTTATCCTCATGCTCTAAATCATCATTATATGATGACAATCCCATCCAGCCATTATAGATTTTTCCACTATCACTAATTGCAAGCAAAACATCATTGTCCGTAATATCAGAAATGTTCATACCTGTATCACGCATCACCAAATATAAAAATCCATTGTTTGTCTTGACCATCATTCCAGTTTTTAAATCTTTCTTTTGCATTATTCATCCTCCAAATCCTTATTTATCCTTCATAACTGCATCTAACACTGCTTTGCTCATTTTATATCTCTGCTCATACTCGGGCGTTCCGGGAATATGCGCCTGTCCTAGAAATTGTATCGGATCTCTTTTCATTCCGTTCCAATAAACAGAAGATATCCCACCCTCTATAGATGATGCTTTAGGATCTGAATACCACATCTGCTTCACCATATCCGCATATGTCCCACCTTTTAATAGTTTTTTTACATCATTTTGATACTGGAAAAGAAGAAACGACTGTACAAGACACGCCATTTTCAGTTCCTCATATGGGACTTCCTTTCCATCCTTTATATCTGCAATGATTTCACGCGTTGCTCTCATATTATGTATCTCCCAGTCTTCTTTACTACCTACTATAACGCCTCTTATTAACGGTACTTTATACGCTAACTCTTTCTATATTTTCAATACTCTTTTAAATAATGCCAGATTTCTTTTGTCAATTCCGTTTCTCCCTGGCATTTTTCAAGTTCCTTTACTGCATCTTCCAAGATATATCTGAGATGTTCCACATTCTCCGGGCTATAGCCTATATCTTCATAATCCTTTAGTTTGCACAATGCCCCGTATATCCGTTCTTGTACATTCTTCGTGATTACCTGCCCCTCACACATAGATTCCCATAATACACCTTTCAACGACCAGTAACCCTGCCTGTCCTTTGCTGTAAGTCTTGGTCTTGCTTTTTTCTTATCTTCGCTGTCTAACATCTGATATTCGCAATTACCTTCCTCTTTCAAACAATGCTCTACCCCATCAAAATCTTTTTGGTACGGACAGGGCAATTCAGTCATACATCCCAAAATCAAATTATCGCCTCCAATTCCTTTTTTACTTATTTACTCCTAATCGTTCCCATTTCCCTGCTGCCATGGTATCATTTTCCTGATTATAGATCAGTATCATCCGTTCCTGACAGTGCAGACATGTCCCAATACCCGCATCAATACCAATTTCTTGAAACATAGATTTACAGGCATACTGCTCTTTTCCGCAATGCGGGCAAACTATCTTATATGTTTTTCCTCTATCCATTTTTTACTCCTATAATGCATATGTCGTATCGTGTTTCTTACTTTTTTTTCGCCATCCGTTATGTTTTTCCGATCTCAGTTTTTCAAAATAGGGCGCTTGCGTTATAATCTTATTCATGATTAATTCTCCGATTGACACACCTCTGCGTCTGCCTTCGCCGTCCTCCAATACGCACATTGATGGATACTTTGCTATAACAGTGTATTTTACCAGCCGGCTGGGTGATTTTTCATTATCTGGTTTTTCCCTGATACGAATTTTAGAATTAATTTCAAGCTGATCATATGTCATGCTAATGCTCCCTTCCTCCCAGACTGTTTCCGCATCTATCCTGCCGATAATATATTCCCTTAAAGAATTTCTGACAAGCACGCCTTCTTTTACATTTTTCTTTCTGAAACAGATATTTGTACAGTGATCTAAATATCATCTTCTTCACAGGCGTCACTCTCCTTCCACTGCATCAGCAAATTTGTTTTGAGCAGTCCCAGCGCATCCAGCATACAGTTATATACAGCCACTGCTTTAAGCTTCCTGCCTTTATCATTATTTAACATATTCAGATAACCCTCATACTTCCGAATTTGATCATCTATCACATCCAAACTATACCCGCCCCTTAGTTTTGCATGTGTTTTCTCTAATTCTGTACCCTGTCTTAATATATCTGCGCAGGTGTCAGATTCTGTCACCTTTTCTGCTGCCGGAACAGCTTCTTCCTGCACTTTCTCACAGGTGACAGATTCTGTCACTTTTTCTATTGCCTGAACAGCTTCTTCCTGCACTTTCTCACAGGTGTCAGATTCTGTCACCTTTTCTGCTGCCGGAACAGCTTCTTCCTGCACTT
>CAMWJQ010000406.1 GCA_947174615.1 uncultured Lachnospiraceae bacterium | reverse complement strand
GAGCTTGTATGAGAAGGATCGACGAAAGCTGAAAACAGACATTGAGCGGATCTGTGGTATTCTGGATTTGGAGGAGGTGTATCACAGAAGGTTTGCCAATCTGTCCGGCGGGCAGAAACGGCGGTGTGAGATTGCGCGGGCGCTGATCAACACACCGCAGATTATGTTTCTGGACGAGCCGACAACAGGGCTCGATCCCGCGACAAGAAAACAGGTATGGGAATCCTTAGAGAAGCTTCGCAGGGAGGAACAGATGACAATTTTTCTGACCACACATTATATGGAGGAGGCGGCGCGGGCATCTCATATTGCCATTATGGATGCGGGTCATTTAAAGGAATATGGGACGCCGTTTTCATTGAAGGAAACCTATGCGAAAGACAAGCTTCGCCTGTATTCAAAATCACCGGAAAAATTATCAAAACTGGAGGGACAGCTCGGTATAATGCAGACAGAATATAAAAGAAAGCAGGACTATTGTGTGATATCTGTCCCTGAAAGCATGGCGGCATTGCCGATACTGGAGGACGTGCGTGGTCTAATCGACGGGTTTGAGATGGTGCAGGGATCTATGGATGATGTCTTTTTGAATGTTACAGGAAAAACATTGGAGGGGTGAAGATGAGCGTAATTTTGGGACTGATGAAGAGAAATATCAAGATGTATCTGAGGGATAAAGTGTCCGTGTTTTTTTCGATTTTGTCGATGCTGATTGTATTGGCGCTGATGGTTATTTTTCTGGGAAAGATGAACAGTGAGAATGTGGTGGATGCGCTTGCGCAGTTTGGCGGGGTGCGTGATGTGGCTGCGGATGAAAAGAATGCGGCATATCTGATACAGATGTGGACGCTTGCCGGGATTTTGGAGGTAAATGCGGTCACGATCACGCTGACAGTGATTGGAATAATAGTGCAGGACGAGGCGAAGGGCAGGCTTGCGAGTTTTTATCTGGCGCCAGTCAAACGGATACAGATTGCGCTGGGTTATATCACTGCTGCATGGATTGTTGGAACCGTGATGTGCACGCTGACACTGGTGGTTGGTGAGCTCTATATGGCAGTGTGCGGGCATCCGCTTCTGGCTGCAGCAGACTGGATGAAGCTGATCGGAATGATGGCGCTCAATACATTGGTCTATGCGTCCCTTTCCTATCTGCTGGCATTGTTTATCCACAGCGAGAGTGCATGGAGCAGTATCTTTACAATTATCGGTACGTTGGTCGGATTTGTGGGTGCAATCTATCTGCCGATGTCCATGCTGCCAGATGGGGTCGGCAGCGTGTTGAAGTGTCTGCCGGTACTGCATGGGGCGGCAATGATGCGCGAGGTCTGCACTGCGGATGCCATCGCAAAGACATTTGATGGGCTGCCGTCTATCGCCGGGGAGACATTCCGCGAGCAGATGGGGGTGTCCGTGATGATTCATCGTCAGGGAACTTCTGCGGAAATAGTTCTGCATCAGCAGATTCTTTTTCTGATAATATGTGCTATAATAGCAGTAGCGGTGTCGGTACTGGTGAGCAAACGCCGCAGGCTGCGTGACCGCTGAGGTGTTTTGGCAGGTGGATTTCGGATCTGTCAGAACGGTTCTGTATATGTTCTGGCAGTGTAGGGGAGGAAGATGAAAATAACGATTATAGAGCCAAAAGACGGGGATGAGGATGAAATCATTATCCGATGCCGTCAACTGGACAAGCGGCTTCTGAAGCTGATTTATGCCATCAAGGCGGGAGAGAATAAGATAACCGCGCTGCAGGGCAGCAATTATTTTCAGGTAGAGCCGGAGGAAATTTACTATTTTGAGGCAGTGGACAACAGGGTTTTCCTGTATCTGGAAAAAGAGGTCTACGAGACAAAGCGCAGGCTTTATGAGCTGGAGGAGTTTTTTCAGGATACAGATTTTTTCCGTGCGTCCAAATCCTGCATTGTCAATCTCGCCAAGGTGAAAAGCCTGAGTCCGGCTTTTAACGGACGGTTTGAGGCGCTTATGAAAAACGGTGAGCGGGTGATGATCTCGAGACAGTATGTTCCAGTCTTAAAGGAAAAACTTGGGTTGTGAGGAGGTGCATTTCGGTGAAGAAGTTGAGAGATATGCTTTTTATCTTTGTGTGTGTGACGACGTGTGTGCTCTTTGTGACGGCATTGTATATCACCGTGTTCTGGCCTCATGCGACACTTGGTGTGGAGATTTTGTGGCAGATTTTGTTTGTGTCCTTTTTGTGCAGCGCTGTCAATGCTTTTTTTCTGGAATGGGAGGTCAGCGGGACGCTGCTGGTGGTGTTTTACGTTCTGCGCTATGTTATGACAAATGGGATCGTGCTGGGGTGCGGATTCTGGTTTGAGTGGTTTTACGCAGACAATCTGCCGATGGTGCTGGCGATGGTTCTTTCGATTGCGGTTGTCTTTGTGATTGTCTCGGTCATTGCGTGGAAGAGAGGGAAGCAGCAGGCTGCGCTCATGAATGAGCGGCTGGCAGTGTATCAGAGAGAGGGGCAGGAGTCCGCATATAAGTAGCAAGGAGGAGGTTCGTGCGCAGTTTACAAAGGATTTCACATACCAAGAAAGTCATAGCTCGGACGCAATACTTCCTAAGAGTTCCCATGCAGCATCGCGCTCTCGTTTTTGTTCCGGGGTCAGATTATCGTAGGGACACAGCATTGGGTGTTGTCTTGCGATATCATTTCGCGCTTGCCCATAACTCCAGTTATAGTAGGTATAAAAGCGCAGCCACCGGGTGTGATCGAGCCTGCGGTACATCTCGTGTACATCTTTGGATTGTTTGGTTTCACAGTATTTTTGGTATGCTTTTCGGGTAATCTCGGGCGTCAGTTCTGTGATGGTCTCATCCTTTAAGAGAACCCGTATTTTCATCAGGATATGGTCAGCAGCCGCTATTTTGGACTCCCGGTGAAAGGCGTCAAGCTCCTCCCACGTCTTTGTAGGATAGGAGACAGCCCTGCAAAAAATTTCGTTGATGGTGATGGCAGCTTTGTTCAGTGCGGTCCGCATGATCTGGTTTGGCGTGTAGATTTCCTCGTTTGTTCCGAAATATGTCACGCCGGGCGTTTTGCGGTTGCTGTGCAGGTGGATTTGCCCGTGCACCTGATAATAACTGTTCAGCCGCCAATAAATATTCCACCCTTCGGGCTCATTGTCAGGACAGATAATGATGCGGTCCGCCTGATTCATGAGCGCGTGGTTTGATTCCCACAATTCTTCATGAAAAATCAGGGAATCTGTCGTTTCGGACACGCTGCCCAGAGAAAATGTCTCATGCAGGTGGCTGTGCATGGCAAGAAAAGCTGTCGCATCGCCAAAGATATGATAGGCGACATGCTGGTCAACAGCGATAATGTTTGTCAGAATCGCCCGTTCGAGAATACAGTGTCCGTAGTTGCCAAATCCGATGATCACAATGGTCGTCTCAGCGCTGCTCAGGGGTTTTGAGTGCCAGTACTGCCTGGCGCAGCAGTCATAACTGTGAAAAAAATTGATATTTCCGGAGAGATGATCCTGCCCATTCGTCGTTCTGGCGTATACCTCCACAGGCAGTGTATGTAAATCAACCGCGCGGGTGTTGGTGCCGATGTCGTTCTCCTTCATCAGAAAAATCTTGCATTTCGGACCGATGTTTTTCTTGTGGGCTACGATTTGGGCAGGGGAGGCGCTGATAAACAGGCATGGATAGTCTGGATATTCCGT
>CAMWJQ010000405.1 GCA_947174615.1 uncultured Lachnospiraceae bacterium | reverse complement strand
CAATGAAACCTTTGTAAAGAGATCCAATCCATTTTCATCATTGATAGTATCAAAACGAATTGACAAATAATCTTTTCCAAATATCTTGAAAATCGGGAGCAGGACATAACTGCCAAGTTCTGTGAAACTTCCTCCGTATATTGTATCAGTTAATTCTCTGTGTACTGGCTTTTCAAGTTTGGTAAAACAAGCCTCCACATTTCTGATATTCCCAATTGTTCCACTGCATGCAATTCCCAAAAGTTTATGAAACCCTGGACAGTAAGCAGTCTTGATGCCCTCAAATAAAATCAGGTTTTTCCTTTTTGCATAACAAAATAGTTCTTCCGCCTGTCTTTTCTGTAATACCATCGGTTTTTCACAAAGCACATGTCTGCCATGCTCCAACGCCGACTGAATATATCGATAATGTGTTTCATGAGGTGAGGCAATATAGACAATATCCGCTGCCTTATAAAATGTATCCAGTTCTTCATACGCATTAATTTCCCACTTGCCTGCAAACTTTACTGCACTCTCAAAATGCGGATTGTATACCCCTTGCGCGCTGACTCCGCTGACCAGCCGTGCCTCCGGGATAAAACGTTCCGCAATCCGTCCAGATCCAATAATGCCAATCCTTTGTATCGGACTGTTTTGTTCCCGCAGCATTGTGCTGGAAATATTTTTTGTCCGTTCCAAATAAACCACCTGACAATAGTCCTTAAGATAATCAAAGGTCCCTGTCCAGTCTGACCCAATCGTAAAGATGTCTATGTGAAATCTTCGAATATCATTTACCTTCTGCCCCGGGGTCTCCTCAATAATAATTTCATCTGCAAATCCTGTCTTTTTTACATTTTCTATGCGTGTCACTAACGAATCAACCACATTCAGTTTTCCCCGCGCTTTGTCATATGCCTCCGTTGTCACTCCGACAATCAGATAATCCCCCAATGCTTTTGCCCGCTGTAATAATCGATAATGCCCTTCATGAAAGAGGTCAAATGTCCCATATGTAATTACTCTTGCCATAACCCCTCCTCATGATCTACATCCTTGTATTTTTAACCATTCTTCTTCATATATTCATAGATTGTTTTGCCACAAGTCCCCTCTGTGTTGGCATTAATCTTGGAAAATGCTTCAAGCTGTTTTTCTCTGTCATATTGATTTCCTGTAATGCTGCCATCCAGAAAGTCCTTGAGGGAATTAAATGCATTTTCGCTCAGGCTGTACTGCATCCACTCTGATTCTTCCATAAAACCCGGTTCGTGCGCGATCAGCTCCTCGTAATCAAATTCAATCTCAACCTCTTTATACTCCTTTGTAAACACATTGATGTCGTATAATTTTCTCTCCGGTGCATACCAGACCCTGCAGTCTGGTTTATAAAACTGCGGTAAGGTAATCACAAATCCCCCCATACCGCTTGCCGCAAAATATCCGTTTTCCCCTCTTGTCTTAGACCCTATTGGCAATTTCCACTCTTCCATCTTCCCTGTATCTTTGTCTAATGCCAAAAACATGTTTCCTCTGTTGGGAACGATAATAATGAGCTCTTTTTCAGTTTCTTTATCTTTTTCCCTAAAAAATGCGATACCACCAAAAGCATATTCATCCGTTTCACATTCATAGGGCCATTTCAACGCTTGAAAAGATTCTGGCACACCGCTATATTCTCTTGTTTCTCCTGTGTTGAAATTCCAACGTACCACTGTAGTCCCCTTTATAGGAACCAGCCACAGTTCTTCTCCGTCAATCCACCATCCCTGCGTTCCAGTAAGATTTGGCGTATTACTGCAAAGCATTCTGGTCTGTAAGGTATCCACATCCATAAAAAGAAACTGATCATCCTCCGGGGATGCAAAGATCAGTTCATTTCCATATTCCCCAATTCCGCCCTGTCTCCATTCACCCTGTGCATTCTGCCTCAGATAAAACGGTTTGACGTTGTCTATATAGCAAAGTTCTTCGGTTTCCATCGTATAACGAACGATCTGTGGATACTGAAACGGTAACAGATATAAATACTTATCGTTATACCAGTATCCATTAAAGGCAGCTCCCTGTAAATCATACTTTGCGAACTCTATTTTCCTTATCTTTTTATTCTGAATCACCAAAAGATGCTGGGTACTGCCCGGAAACACATAAAGCTTGTCCTGAATTTCCAATGCTCTGCGATAGTACCCCCCTGCAGAATACCCTGTTTCCAAATCCATATAAAATTTATAATGATAATCATTGTTTTCTGAATACCAGATTTGATTATTTTTCGTAACCTGATACCTGTCATCGCCCCATGCATCAAACTGAATATTGATTCGCTCTCCGCGCCAGTCGTCCTGTTCCGGCAGTGTCTGAATAAAATTATTTAAAGTAAATATGGGCTTTCCTGCCACGCCAAAAAGTGCCGTGACACTTGACAAAGTATCTCCAATATAGGCATCTGACAACGCAATTGTCCGCTCTATATCCGGCGTATCATCATAGATTCCTATCTTTTCATCAATAAACTCTTTTTTTAGCGCCTCATACTGAGGCTTGTACGCTCTTCGCATGGAGTCAAAGGTTGACTCCATCAAAGGATGCGGTCTCCATAATAAACAGGCATCTTCCCTGCCCTTAAAAACATCAAATACATACCGCATCTTTTTGAGGAATGCATCGGTATTGCCCAGCATTCCTCCGATGCTCGTGTTGAAAAAATACACCTTTTTTCCACCCAAATCCCACGTTTGCGGCGGGCTGGGCGGATTCTGGCACTTGTGTATCACGCTGTCAAATTTGGGCGACCCCAGTGCGAGGAACTTGCTGCCCGGGATTCTGGCGTCAAAATACTGTCTGTACTTTTCAGCCTGAATAATGATATAATCAGCATTAGCATATGCCGGACACAGCGATTGCCCCTCGCTCATGCCGCCCGCCGTGGCATAATACGGAATATAGACTAGGCAGTCTGTGAATTTTTTGATATTTTCAGAATAGAAAAACGGATGGATACTTGTCACAAAGTTTATATTATCATATGGATTATGTATAAAGACTATATCCGGTTGATGAACCTCAAAATCAAATTCATCATACTTTATGACTGGAATATCTGCTGCGAACTGATCCGCTTCGTAATGCATCGCGCGAAAACTTCCGTCAGGATTCTTATCAAAATATGGAATCGGAATGACATATGCATCACAGTCAGGATCTGCGTCGGCTGCCTGCCACACACTCTCCATGCTATCCCACATACTCGCCTTATACGGAAGAAAAACAGCCTCTCTCTTTACCCTGATCTCGTTTCTGATACTGTTTGATATCCGAATCAATTTCTGCTTTAACAGCTTTGAGGATTTCTTCGCAGAATACGTTTCATTGTTGGTTAATGTCTCATGAATCTGATAGACCAATTCACAGTATTCTTCCAACATGGATACTGTAGGATTGCCCTCTCCTTCTGACTGTTCAATCAGTGTTCCAATAGAGATGCCTGCACTCTGGCAGTCTTCCAACAGTCCTAATGCTGCCTGCGTATTATTCTGATCAATATACTTTCTAATCTGGTCCTGTGCCTGTTCGATCTGCCTGACCAGCTCTTCCACTTGCTGCTTGTGTCGTTTTCTCATTGATTGCCTCGATTAATTTATTGCATTTTATCCAAATTTTACTTAGTGTCTGCTGATTAAGCAAATATTTGCAACTTCCAACTCTTACATCTGATCCA
>CAMWJQ010000404.1 GCA_947174615.1 uncultured Lachnospiraceae bacterium | reverse complement strand
ACAGATTCCTTTGCAGGACTTGCGACTTCACTTGCACTTGCCAGCACAGAGACCGTATTTTACACGATGTCTGTGTATTTTATGGCATCCAAGGTCACAAGGACGAGATGGACGCTTGGCGGGGCGCTTCTTGCCACGTTTTCGGGTCTGGCGGCGAGTGTCATACTCGCGGGGTTTTTGGCACATTGAAGGTGACAATTTTTTGCAAAATTTCGTCGATTATGTATAATTTTCAGTACATTATTGATAAATCTGTCGATAAGTACTATAATTTTTTATATAGCTAAATATAATAACTCTGCAGGCAGCCAACGGATGACAGATTCGGGGGCTGTCTGTAAATATATAATAAAGGCAATGATCACAGTATGAAAAAAATATTGGTAATAGAAGCTGATGCGAAATTGGCAGAGCGTCTGTGCAGAGCGCTTCGGGATATCGATACGCGTGTTTTTAGCTGTGGCACACTTGAGGCGGCGACTGCTTCGCTGGAAAATGAACTATACCAGCAGATTATTATTGACACGGAGCTTCCTGATGGCGACGGGTATGCTCTCATCTATGAGCTGGGACTTGGAATCTATGATTCCAGCAGTGCGCCCATCATTCTGATTGCCTCGAATGGCTCTCAGATTGATATGTCGGAGCTTGGCAAGCAGGGAATCTCGGATTATATTACAAAGCCTTTTAATATCTCTGTTCTCAAGGCGAAGGTCTGTACACAGTTTAAGCGTCAGACGAGGGAGTTCAGTTTGCGCGCGATCAGCAGATTTGAGGCGATTGGCGCTGGCAGCAGGAGCAGTATTATCGGAGAACATGTCGTTGAGATTGATGATTATATCTTTAACTTTGACATGGGAGAATTTACTGTTGCGGGTGAGCGGGTACGGCTGAATCGTTTTGAGCAGTGTCTGCTGCGCAATCTGGTGGAAAACAAGGGCGTTGTACTCAAAAAAAAGGCGCTGGTGGATAAACTCAGGATGGAGACTAGGGTTCGGGGTATTGACGAAATGCTGTTGACGGAGGCGGTACATATGCTCAGCAATAAGCTCAGCGCGCAGAATTATATTAAGACAGTGTACGGTATCGGGTATTTGTGGACAATGGCAGAAGATAAAAACAAAAGTGGATAATTCGGGAAAGGATTGCAATGAAAAATCAGAAGAATCATATGTGGGAGCGATTGAGTTCGATGGATCTGCGGTTTGTTACAAGGATATTGTATGGCGCTTTTTTGATTGTGGTGTTGATTCTGACGATTTTAATCTGCCTCAATGCCCCGGTGCAGTCGCATTTTAAAGAACTGCGGAAAAATGATGTGTGGTTTGGTGAGGGCTGGTATTATACCGACAGCATGGATGAGACCGGGAAGCCGCAGCAGGTTGATTCCCAGCCGAAGCGCTATCTGCGGCTGCACACACAGGACGGTCATGCCTCGCTCTCAAAGACGCTCGACTTTACGCCGCTGCCGGAAGACTATCTGTGTTTTCGCGCAAGAGCGTTGGATACCACGGTCTATGTCAATGGCAGGGTGTGGTACGAAAAATGTTTCCGCACAGAGTATCGTTCATACAGCCGGCGTATGTATATGCTGCATCAGATACCGGTAGATGGTCTGAGGAAGGGAGATACCATTACCATCTCCTTGTATCATGAGACAGGCAGTGACAGTTCTACAGTACAGTTTGTGGCAGTCGGTGACAGGTATGCGCTGGTGCGGTATATTCTTGGCTGTTCCAGGAACAGTCTGCTGGTCTGTGCAGCGGCGCTGATCCTCATACTGCTCAGTCTGATCGCAAGTCATTCTGCGATATTGGTTGACAAGCAGCAGGACGTCCAGTCATTGAGATGTCTGACAGCATTTTTGGCATTAGCAATTCTTTATATAGGTACAGACAGCGGCTGCATGGAGCTTTTTGTAGATAGGATTTCGATTATAAGCTGGCTGAGCAATCTTTCGCTGGTTCTGCTGCCCATTCCATTTATGCTGTTTGTTGGTCATGCATTTTTTCCGGGGCATAAACGCTATGAGGCGCTGGCGTTCGTCTCGTTTGTGGTCGCTGTGGTCAGTGTGGCGTCTTTTGCAGTCTTTGCCAGGAATATCTCGGATTTTTATCCGCTTGTGCATCTAATTATAGGTGCAGATATTGTGTTTTGCGTCATAAGCTTGGTGCAGGAGCGGATGGTACTGGCATTGGAGGCAGTTTTGGGCTTTATTGCAGTCAGCAGTTCAACCGTTGCGAGCATTGTGTTTTACTGGTATGAGATTATCTATCCATGTTCTATTATTTTCGGATATGGGATTCTGTTTTTTGGCAGTTGTATGCTGGTTTGGATTGTCAGAAACCGCAATGAACTCAAGCGCATGAGGGAGGAGGCTGACTATGTTCTCATGGAGCGGGACAAGGCAGCAGCACAGCAGGCAAGCGAGCAGAAGAGCCGTTTCCTGTCACATATGTCCCATGAGATACGCACGCCGCTCAATGCCATCCTTGGGCTGAATGAGCTGATTATGCACGAGACAGATAAGAGCAGCATCAAGAAGTACACGGCAGATATTCAGAGTGCGGGCAGGACGCTTCTTGCACTGATTAACGATATCTTAGATTTCTCGAAGATCGAGACAGGGAAGATGGATATTGCTGCTTCGGATTACTCGCTTTCTGCACTGCTCAATGATGTCGTGGTGATGATACAGGAGCGGATAGACAGGGAAGGGCTGACACTGCGTCTTGATATTGACAGCGCGCTGCCGGATATCCTTTATGGGGACGAGGTGCGGATTAAGCAGGTGATTCTGAACCTGCTGACGAATGCCGTAAAATACACCAAAGAAGGCTGGGTGGAGCTGCGCGTCAGGAAACAGGAGTTCTCTGAGAGTCTCGATTCATCAGACATCCTGTTGGACATCAGGGTTTCGGACAGCGGCGTAGGGATCAAGGAGGAAGATCTGTCCAGGCTTTTTGTGGAGTTTGAGCGGCTGGACCGGCTCAAGAACAGAAGTGTTGAGGGGACTGGACTGGGGCTTAGCATCGCTTCCCGCCTTGTCAGATTGATGGAGGGCAGGATCAGTGTGGAGAGCGAGTATGGGAAGGGTTCGAGTTTCAGCGTGCACATTCCGCAGAAAGTGGTTTCGGAAGAGCTTATTGGAGACTATACGAAGCGGTTCGAGCTTCTTGGCAGTCAGGAGAGCCAAGAGGCGCAGCAGGGGCTGGACGCCATGCGCTTTCCGGGCAAAAAAGTCTTTGTGGTCGATGACAATGAGATGAATCTGGAAGTCATCGCTTCCATTCTTGAGATGCTGGATATCGAGGTGGCGCGTGCAGGGGATGGACAGGAGGCGATAGCACGTCTGGATCAGGAAGCTTATGACCTGATACTCACAGATGATATGATGCCGGAGATCACAGGGACAGAATTAATGCAGTACCTTCACAGGAATGAGGAGAGCATCAGCCACAGCACGCCGATTGTCGTACTGACAGCCAACGCCATTGCCGGCGCGCGGGAGGAGTACATGAAAAAGGGGTTTGATGATTTTATGACCAAGCCGATTGATGTAGATGTCTTGCAGAAAATACTAATGAAATACTTAAAATAGATCCTTTTTTCGTGAAAAAGACGGTTTTTAGTCTGTTTAAAAAAAATAACTAAAAAATTATTGACTTTTTCAGTGAAAAAATAGACAATAATACATGGTTTATACT
>CAMWJQ010000403.1 GCA_947174615.1 uncultured Lachnospiraceae bacterium | reverse complement strand
ATATCGGAGATACGACAGAAAACGACGCAATTCTTACGGGAAAGGAGATGCTCTTATGACTGACATTCTGGAAAAATTGAAGAATTATATCTCGACAGAACTAAATTACTGGGACTTTTTCGGTGCAATCCGAATTATAAAAGACAGCGCCACACTGTTTGAAACCAGCCGAGGATACGCAAGCATTGAATTTGACATCAAAAACACCATGGAAACGCGTTTTGAGGTTGCCTCTGTCAGCAAGCAGTTCACCGCCTTTGCAATCATGCTGCTTTATGACAGAGGGCTGCTGCACCTTGATGAAGAAGCAAACAAATATTTGCCTGACACCCTGCAGCTTCCTTGTAGAATCACGGTCCACCAGCTTTTGTGCCATACATCAGGACTACACAACAACTATAATTTTGAAGATGATTTCTATGTGGGCGCAGACAGGATGCCATATGACAGGGAACAGTTTTTTAGAAACTGGATTCTCAAAGACGCTGTGAATAACCCAAAGAAAAAAACAAGAAAATCCTTCGACTATAACAATTCCAATTACAATCTGCTTGCATGGATTATTGAAACAGTCTCCGGACAGACTTACAGCGAATTTATGGAGGAAAATATTTTTTCGAAACTTGGCATGAAGCATACAGCGATTGATAACGGGCAGCAGATCCTGCACAACAAAGCCAACAACTATATGCATGATTACGGTGTGCTCGTCAGCGTCCCATACACCAACAGCCTGTATAGTATCGGTGCCGGTGCACTGGTGACGAACTGCGATGATCTGCAAAAATGGTACGAATGTCTGCGAACAAAAGACCTTTTATCAGAACGCTCCTATAAGATTTTCCTGTCAGAAAATAAAAACCACTATTGTTACGGTCTGGAGCGATATGCCGAAAACAGCTATCTCCACGGCGGCGATTTTCTTGGTGTGTCAGCCTATACCCAGTACTTTTTTGACGAGAATCTATGCATTCTCATTTTATCCAATAATGAGTCCCTCAGCCAGTACCGCCTTGGAACCGGCATCTCGGCAATCCTGCATCATGGTCAGGCGCCAATTTCACGCAGACCAGAAGAGCTGCTTCTAACACCGCATGACCTCGCAAAATACACGGGAACGTATCTTCCCGGCAAGATACAGATTGAAGAAAAAAACGGAAAATTGTATCTGGTTCGTGTCAATCAGAATATTCATATTGAATTATACTGTATCGGCAAGGACAGCTTTATCAGACGATATGAGGAGCAGCAGACGCCGCACAGACTCATTCCGGACGGCGGAGGCACGCCTTCCATCTGGGGGTATCAGCGTATCAGCGAGGCGTTTTTCTAGTTAAACCACACAATCCCCCGCCTCCGACAGAATTTGCAGCGCACGCTCAAAATCCGCTTCCTCCCTTGGATTCGAAATGCTTTCCAGCCATGCTCACATGCGGTTGCATGTCTGGCGTCTCCTCTGTCAGACAGACCAGCGAATTACTGCTTTTGCTCTGCGCACTCGACCGTCTGATAGCCACCCATATCACGATCATACAGTCGGATCTCATGCGGCTCCTCTAACGAAATCCTCACATGCTCCCACGCTGAGCTGATATCCCCGTATACGAGCAGCTGATCCCCAATCCGCTGATAATAGGCATCCTCCCCTGAAAGATACGTCGCGGAATACTCCATCCATTCTGCCCCGTCCATTCGGAAAATACCTTGAGCCGGGCTTAAAATCACGTTCTCGCGCGTCCATTCGGGGATACGTCTGTATATTTCCTCCTCCAGCGAGTACAACAGCTCATAATGATCGTTATTCCAGTCGTAAGCCTTGAAGGTATCATAGTCAGACCCTACAAGGCAGGCGTTCTTTCCCTTCATGTCCGGAATTGTGACAGAAAACTCCCGTTCTTCCCGCCCAAATGGCAGTGTGTCCGCCGCATAGACAAACACATCCACACGACCTTCGGTACTTGGGCTATCCCTCCACGCCACGCGGGTTACGCGGGTTCCTGCGTAATTCACGGTGCCCTGGAGCGTAAGGCTCTGTGTCTTTTCATCATACTGCGCACTGTCGATATGCATAGACGCTGCCCACGGCAGACTTCCGATCACATAGACTTTCAGAAACACGCCAAGGACCAGCGCGGCAGCCAGCAGCCCCCCCATCACTGCTGCCATTTTCAGCCTGCGGGTGCGTCTGCGTATCTTTTTAAAACCGTCGAGCGCTGCCTGCTCACCTATGGATGCGCTGCCCTGCCCGGGCGCCATCTCCTCCTTCATCTCTGCCAAAAACTGCCGGCACGCCCCACAGCTTTCCAGATGCTCCCGCACCGCGCTGTCACCTGCCACGCTCAGCACGCCATCCAGATAGCCGGGCATCAAATCTCTGATAACGTCGCACGTTATTTCACCCATACTTTTCCAGCTCCTTTCTGATCTTCTGTTTTGCACGGTAAAATACGGTCCTGCTCCAGTTTTCGTTCTTTCCCAGAATTTCGCCAATCTGTCGAAATGAAAGTTCTCCGGTCATGCGGTACAGGACCACCTCCTTCTCATGTTCCGGCAGAAGGTGGATTGCACGGTACAGCTCCTTCGTGCGCTCATGCCGCAGTGCGCACCCCTCTCCGTCCTGTCCGTGCACATCAGGGAGATCCTCTGCCCACTCTACGGTGTCAAACCGCTTCTTTTTACGCAGCTCCTGCCACAGCACATGCTTGGCAATCTGACAGAGCCATACGGACAGCTTGCAGGAACCATCATATCTGGATATGGCATCCACCGCGCGGAGAAATGTTTCCTGCATCAGCTCCTGTGACCAGTCCGCATCATGCGTGTGCGCGTACAGAAAGCGATAGACTAGATTGGCGTATTCGTGATAGACTGCATCCATGTCCATTTTGTCCACTGTCCCACCACCTCCTCACTCCTTATATCCCACTTTTTTCCCCTTTGTTACAAAACCTTCTAAAAATTCTGCAGAGCGCTGTGCAAAAACAGGCAGAGGAACCCTCTTGTCCTCTGCCTGTCTTGATTTATTCCATTTTCCATTCTTTGTGATGGAGTGCTCCCTCCATCTGCATTCCGGCAAACTGCTGCTGCCTCAGCGCTTCATAGAGCACAATGCTGACACTGTTTGACAGATTCAAGCTCCTGATCTTGTCCAACATCGGAATGCGAATACATGTTTCCTCGGAATCCACCAGGAGTTCCTCTGGAATCCCGGCGCTCTCCTTTCCAAACATGATATAATCCTCGGCGCCAAACCGTGCCTGCGTGTACACCCTTTTTGCTTTCGTCGTTGCCATCCAAAGCTTTGCCTGCGGGCGGTCTGCCAGATTCTTTTCAACAAATTCCTCGAAGTTCATATAGCGCCGCACATTGAGATGCTCCCAGTAATCCATGCCTGCCCTGCGCAGTTCCTTCCCCGTCAGGCGAAATCCCAGCGGCTCGATCAAGTGCAGCGCTGTGCCTGTCGCGACACAAGTGCGCCCTATATTTCCAGTGTTTGCTGGAATCTCCGGCTGATATAGTACGATGTTCATGCTGATTCACCTTTATCATGTATTTGCCGCATTTAGGAACTGTTCAGAAATTACTTGTGACAAGTGCGCCGTATAAATGTTCAGCTGCAAAGAAGAAAATTGCAGGCATAGGAGTCAAAGGCATAAAGGGCAATGCCTTACGTCAAGATTTTCTGATGCCGCAGATGGACATTTAGA
>CAMWJQ010000402.1 GCA_947174615.1 uncultured Lachnospiraceae bacterium | reverse complement strand
ACCCTGATGACGGTGGAACTTAGAACCATGAGCCATCGGTCCGCTGTGCTGTCCATGTCTCTTGATCGCGCCCTGAAAACCTTTTCCCTTGGAAACAGCAGATGCATCGATCCTATCTCCTACTGCAAAGATGTCCGCCTTGATCTCATTGCCCAATGCATACTCCTCTGCATTCTCAAACTTGAACTCTCTTAAAAATCTCTTAGAAGAAACGCCTGCCTTCTCAAAGTGTCCCTTGAGCGCTTTGTTCACACCATGTCTGTGAATAACTTCCTTCTTCCCGCCCTTGTCTTTGTTTACAATCTTGTCTTTCTTATCTACAAAGCCGACCTGAACTGCCTTGTAACCATCATTTTCCTCTGTCTTGATCTGTGTCACGACACACGGACCAGCCTGAAGTACGGTTACAGGAATCAGCGAACCGTCTTCGTTGAAGATTTGAGTCATTCCGACTTTTGTAGCTAATATCGCTTTCTTCATTTCCTTACCTCCGTTTGTTCTACAGCGGAGCGCCCTTATATGAAACGCTCATACTAGTAGAAGGCTTATTTGTTTTTCATTTTGATATCAATATAAACACCCGCCGGCATCTCTAACCGCTGCAATGCATCGACAGTCTTCGGTGTCGGTGTGATGATATCGATCAGTCTCTTGTGCGTTCTCTGCTCGAACTGCTCTCTGGAATCCTTGTACTTGTGAACCGCCCTCAGGATTGTCACTACCTCTTTCTTGGTAGGAAGGGGAACCGGTCCGCTCACCTGTGATCCGTTTTTCTTAACTGTCTCGATTATTTTTTTGGCAGATGCATCAACCAGCTGATGATCATAAGCTTTTAATGTAATTCTCATTACCTGACTTGCCATAAAAAAAGTCGCCTCCTTTTCGCACTTTTTATACATAAGTACGACAAGCGGTGACTGTACACTCCTCCGTGTGTGTCATGCCGTTCTCCTCAACAGAAGCTCCCTGCGCTCCTTACAGCCTCACACATCGTTCATTACTGTGAACACGAATCGTTTCACAGCATGGCTGACCTTTGGTCATACCTTTGTACAGTGACTTGTCGCCAGTTTCCTAACTTGACATTCGCTCCGCGGAAAACCTGCTATATGATTTTCTCATATGCAGCAACCTCACGCTTCATCGCTATCATGCCACAGCAATTAGTAGTATATCGTAACATTTTCGCTTTCGCAAGTATTTTTTGTTTTTTTATTGTATTTTTTTCCATACAAAGTAATATTGATACTGCTGTTCACACAGAACTTGTTATTTCATTTGATAAATTAAAAAGATGTAAAGCCTTGATCTTTAATAAGACCTTACACCCTTTGGTTTTTTGGTTAGAAACTGTTATTCTTTAATTGTAACAGTTCAGCCTTCGGCTTCCTGTTACTAGCATCAAGCCATGCAAAACCACTTCGTGGTGGCTTGATGCATTTCAACCTCCACGTTTTCTAACGGACTTCGCAGCATAGTGCGAAGTCCTGGGCTGAACTGTAACCTTTAATTCAAATAATTCATTAATTTTCATTGTAAAATTAGTCTCTGATATAGTATACTGAGATAAAAATGAAACCAGACTGATTTTGAAAGGATACCTTGTGTTATGTGGATTGCAGACAATTGGAACGATTATGAAGTCATCGATACTTCCTCAGGAGAGAAGCTTGAGCGCTGGGGAAATTATATCTTAGTGCGCCCTGACCCGCAGGTCATATGGCGTACACCAACAGAAGATGCCCGCTGGAAAAAGCCAAATGGACATTATTACAGGAGTTCTAAAGGCGGCGGCGAATGGGAATTTTTTCAGTTGCCGCAGGAGTGGGAAATCACCTACAATGGCAGAACCAATCTGAACCTCACATTCCATCTCAAGCCCTTTCATTTTAAGCATACGGGGCTTTTTCCAGAACAGGCTGTCAACTGGGAATGGTTTTCTTCTATTATAAAAGAAGCGTTGAACAAAAATCCAGCACGCACTATAAAGGTACTCAATCTGTTTGCCTACACAGGCGGCGCCACATTGAGCGCGGCTGCAGCAGGGGCACATGTCACGCATGTCGATGCATCTAAGGGCATGGTTGGCTGGGCAAAAGAGAACGCCGCCGCATCAGGTCTGGCAGATGCGCCAGTCAGATGGCTTGTAGACGACTGTGTGAAATTTGTAGAACGGGAGATCCGACGCGGCAATACTTATGATGCAGTCATTATGGACCCTCCCTCTTACGGCAGAGGTCCTAAAGGTGAAATCTGGAAAATCGAGGACTCGGTCTATCCTTTGATCGAACTTGCCACAAACGTATTGACGAAAAATCCACTTTTTTTTCTTATCAATTCCTACACAACTGGATTGCAGCCAGCAGTGCTGACTTACATGCTCGAAACAGTCCTTGCACCCAAATTTGGCGGCTGTGTACAGTCCTCGGAAATCGGTCTGCCAGTCTCATCAAACGGGCTTGTACTGCCCTGCGGTGCAAGCGGACGCTGGACGGTAAAATAAAAAGGGGGATACCCCTTTTTATTTTAGTAATACACTCCCTGCTCCTGCAGAATAGCTGCGATCAGTGCCATAAAGACGCCTCCCAGCACAAATGACAGCACTACGCCAATCAGCATCCACACCAACATTGCCTTGCAATAATTCGCTTTGCTCTTCTTGGTACCAGAGCCAAATGCCCATACACACAGCATAATAAGATTCACACAGGGTATGCACATAATCAGTGTCGTTAGCATCCAATCCGCAAAGCTTACCGGCTCCTCCAAGTCACTGTCCCCTGTCTGATAGGGCTGCTGCTGCTGATAGGACTGTTGGTAGGGCTGCTGGTATACAGACTGCTGAAATGTTGTCTGCTGCTGATACGGCTGTTGGAATTGTCCCTGCTCACCGCTCTGACTCTGATTTTGATTTAAATTTTGATTTTGATTTAAATCTTGATTTTGATTTAAATCTTGATTTTGATTTAAATTTTGATTTTGATTTAAATCTTGATTTTGATTTAAATCTTGATTTAAATTGTCTTTGTCAAATAAATTATTATCGTCCATCAAATTCTCCTTTCGATTATTCCTTGTTAAATATGTATGCACACCATAGCCATCATCATATCACAGAACAATACCGGCATGCAATATATTGTTACAAAAAATGTACAGTATATACAATAATTATCACAATTCACACCAACGCCAGTTTTTATCAGCGTATGAGTTATTGCAGTGTAAATTTTAACAGATTTTGCACACAAATTGATAAAGTGCATCCATTTGGCGCATAATTCCCACTACTTTGGCGTGGGTGTGAAAGCTGTCCTCTAGGATTTATTTTGCCGTCAAATTGACGGCAGCAAATCCTCTGACGGCATTTTGACAGTATAATAATGTCATATGAACGACAAAGGAGGAATCGCTAAATGACTTATGAAAAATCAAAATTTACCCTGAGAATTGACAGAGAGCTGCTTAAAAAAATTCATTCAATCGCAAAATATAATGCCCGGTCAACAAATGGTGAAATCGAAATTTTGATCAGAAAGCACATTAAGGAATTTGAGAAAAAGCATGATGAAATTATCGAATAAACCGACAAAACAGACCACCCGGTCCATTGGTGGTCTGTTTTTTACAACTCCTTCAATATGATTTTTCTCATCAAATTACCGCTGTAATATACCATCGGCGGATCTCCCGGAAAACAGCAGAGCATACGAT
>CAMWJQ010000401.1 GCA_947174615.1 uncultured Lachnospiraceae bacterium | reverse complement strand
ACCCAGGCTTCCGCGGAGGTGGCAGAACGTGTCCTCCAAAACGGCGAGACCTACTATGACAGAAATATCGAAATTCTCGGGCAGAACTATATTGTCTCCTACACACCGCTCTATCAGGAAAATTCCAAGGAAATCATAGGCATGATCTTTCTTGGCACCCCACAGCAGACAGTGTCCGTCATAATTCACAAGATTCGAACTCAATTTCTGATCATCATCCTGTGTATGCTCCTTTTTGTGACTGTCATCGCCTACACACTGATCAATCGGATTGTGACTGCCCTGAAAAAGAACATGGAACTCCTCGACAGCATTTCCAACGGAAACCTTCAGATCGAAGTCCAGCCAAATCTGCTCAAACGCAAAGACGAAATCGGCGATCTGGCAAAAAATATCCTGAATCTGACCGGTGCACTGCGCACCATTGTGTTAAATATCCGTGCCAAAAGCGAATCGCTCAGCGAGGATACCAACGAGATTGAACGAATATCAGACAATGTCTATCAGGTTATGAAGGAAGTCAACAACGCCACGCAGGAAATGGGCACTAGCTGCACCACTCAGGCAGAGGACGCCAATCAGGCAAGCACGAATGTGAACTCCATGGGCGGCATGATCGAGGAAAATACCTCACAGATCGCACACCTGCATGGTATCTCCGGCACGATGAAAACTGGTGCGACTGCAGCATTAGAGCAGGTCGCAGAGCTCAATAATGTGATGCGCAGCGTAAAGGAATCTATTTCATTCCTCTCCGAGCAGACCATCCTGACCAATGAATCCGTTGCAAAAATCAGCTCGACAACAGAACTTATCACTGCAATCGCTTCACAGACAAACCTGCTTTCCTTAAATGCGAGCATTGAGGCAGCACGTGCAGGGGAACACGGCAGAGGATTTTCCGTCGTCGCATCCGAGATTCAACAGCTCTCTGAACAGTCCAACCGCGCAGCAGGAGAGATTCAGAAGATGATCGCGAATCTGAACACCAATTCCACGCACACGCTCGACCGTGTGAAGGAAGTACGGAATATAATCGAAAAACAGGAAGAAAATATCCAGAAAACCAGCGAAATCTTCCATGAAGTCTGCAATCACATTGACCAGTCCGCAACCGGCATGGACATTATTATGGCAAATTCAGAAAAGCTAGAAAACATTCGAACCGAGACCATTACCGTTGTACAAGATTCCGCATCCCTCTCCGAAGAAAATTCTGCAAGCATTCAGGAGATGATGGCATCCATTGAAAATATCTATCAGGAGCTTGGCGACATTTCAGACAAGACAAAAACATTGAACATACTGTCAAAAGAAATGACGGCAAGCGTTGATGTTTTTCATACCTCTTAATCAGACAGGGAATCCTTCCCTGATGCGCTGGATTCCCCCATCCGCGCGCAAAAATGAGCAGGTCTCCCTGCTCATTTTCATTGTTATACCTCAAACATCAGATCCCCATATGTAGGAATCGGCCAAATCGTGCTGTCCACAATCATCTCAAGCTTATCAATCGGTGCGCGGAGTGCATCCATCGCCGCCTTAACCACATCTTTATAGAAAAATGCCTGCTCTTTTGCATCGGCGATTGCGGACGCCTTCGCCTCCACCTCTCTCAGCGTATTGAGTGCCTGTTTCGCCTCCGCCAGCAGTCCGTCCACCTCGGAGAGCATCTCGATCTGTGCCGCTGCGCCAGCGCCAGCCTCCTTGATGGCAATGACTGAATTTGCCAGTTCTCCCGCATAAGAAGCCACTGCCGGAATAATATCCTTGCCCGCCATATCAATCATGGTAAGCGCCTCGATGTTAATCGTCTTTGCATAGGTCTCATAAATAATCTCCTCGCGGGATTCCAGCTCAACTCTTGTAAAGATGCCAAACTTTTCAAAGAGTGCGACTGATTTGTCTGTCGTGATCGTCGAAGCCGCCTCAATCATAGACTTAATGTTGGGAAGTCCGCGCCTTGCTGCCTCTGCCACCCACTCATCAGAATATCCGTCCCCGTTAAAAATAATGCGCTGGTGCGCTGTCATGTATTCCTTGATGATATCATGCACTGCCAGATCAAAGTCGTCCGCCTTCTCCAGTCTGTCAGCCGTCTCGCAGAATGCCTCGGCAACGATCGCATTCAAGGTCGTATTGGGGCTTGCGATCGAGTCTGCCGAACCAACCATACGAAACTCAAACTTATTTCCCGTAAACGCGAACGGTGATGTTCTGTTTCTGTCCGTCGCATCCTTCTCAAAATCAGGCAGCGTTGACACACCCGTTTCAAGCTTTCCCCCCTGTTTTACCTTCGCCGCATCTCCTGTTTCCACGAGCTGGCGCACCACGTCCTCAAGCTGGTCGCCGAGAAATACGGATATGATCGCCGGCGGCGCCTCATTTGCACCGAGTCTGTGATCATTTCCCACATCGGACGCAGACTGGCGCAGCAGATCCGCATGTCTGTCCACTGCCCTCAGAATGCAGGCAAGCACCAGCAGAAACTGAATATTTTTATTCGGCGTATCGCCCGGGTCCAGCAGATTCTCACCGTTGTCCGTCGTGATAGACCAGTTGTTATGCTTCCCGGAACCGTTCACACCCGCATAAGGCTTCTCATGGAGCAGGCATCTCAAGTCATGCTTGTAGGCAACCCTTTTCATCGCCTCCATCACGAGCTGGTTATGGTCTACCGCGATATTTGCCGTCTCATAAATCGGCGCCAGCTCGTGCTGTGCAGGCGCAACTTCGTTGTGCTGTGTCTTTGCTGTGACGCCCAGCTTCCAGAGTTCCTCGTTCAAATCCTTCATGTATGCACCGACACGCTCTTTGATCACGCCAAAGTAATGATCCTCCATCTCCTGCCCTTTCGGAGCCGGTGCGCCAAACAGCGTGCGCCCCGCAAACATCAAGTCCTTTCTCTGCATATAGAGGTCCTTGTCAACTAAGAAATACTCCTGCTCTGGTCCCACCGACGCCGTGACCTTGGTTGCATCCTTGTTGCCGAACAGTTTGACGATACGGAGCGCCTGCTCGCTCAGCGCCTCCATGGAACGCAGAAGCGGTGTTTTCTTGTCGAGCGCCTCACCGGTATAAGAGCAAAATGCCGTTGGGATACAGAGCGTCACACCGCACCCGGATTCCTTCAAAAAAGCCGGAGATGTAATGTCCCAGGCAGTATATCCTCTCGCCTCAAAGGTCGCACGAAGCCCGCCTGATGGGAATGAGGAAGCATCTGGTTCTCCTTTGATCAGCTCTTTTCCGGAAAATTCCATCAGCATCTTGACATCCGCATCCGGTTGCGACACAAACTAATCATGCTTCTCAGCCGTAATACCCGTGAGCGGCTGAAACCAATGTGTATAATGTGTTGCACCATTCTCCACCGCCCAGTCCTTCATCGCCTTCGCCACGACATCCGCTGTCGTCATGGATAGCTCTCCGCCGTATTCCATGACCCGCTTCACTTCCAGAAAGACCTTTCTGGTAAGCCTCTCCTTCATCTTCTCAATGGTAAAGACTTTCTCACCAAAGATTTTTTCGACGTTTAATGCTTCGCTCATATAGATTTCCTCGCTTTCTATGATTCATGATACAAGTAAAAAAGTTCCAAAAAAAGAGATACTTCTTTTTTGGAACATCTTTGTTCTCAATATCATGATATCAAATTTTGAATCGTTACATTTTTGAATTTCATATTCTTTATGGTCGGGGTTTGGTTATAGTCGTTGTTGGGATGA
>CAMWJQ010000400.1 GCA_947174615.1 uncultured Lachnospiraceae bacterium | reverse complement strand
ATGTATGGGTTCAGACCAAACAGAGGGTGCCATGACGCAATAAAGGAAGTACACCGCCAGCTACAGAACGAATGGATTAACTATGTGGTGGACGCAGACATTAAGGGATTCTTTGACCACATGAGCCATGAATGGCTCATGCGGTTTCTGGGGCTGTATATAAAGGACACGAATCTGCTATGGCTGATAAACAAATATCTGAAAGCCGGAGTAATAACAGAAGGTGCCTATGAGGCAAGCGAGGAAGGTTCAGCGCAGGGAAATATCATCAGCCCGATTCTGGCAAATATCTATATGCACAATGTACTGACGCTCTGGTACAAGTTTGTAGTGCTGAAAGAGACAAAAGGGAAATGCTTTCTGGCGGTCTACGCAGATGATTTTATTGCGGGATTCCAGCACAAGTCAGACGCGGAGAGATATGATGCCGCGCTGAAGGAATGGCTGTATGCCAATAAAGACCTGCCTGCGAAGGAACTGATAGAGAAGCTGAATAAGAAGCTGGTAGGACACTACAGGTATTATGGTGTCTCCTATAATGGAAAGAAGCTGGGTTCTTTTCTGCATTTCACCCAAAGATATCTGTGCAAAGCACGGAACAGATCCTTATCCAAAGAGAGATAGAGTTGTTTCAAGTTATTTGCTGTATCTTCTAACCTACCATTTTCATTACAATAGCACTCTTGGCGAATGTTTTTAACCGTTTTTTTATCAAATCTATTTTCAAGAATAGCAGATAGCGTTTCTACCCACTCGGATCGAATGTCTGGTGTTGAATTTATAGATAATGGAATTTCCTTTATTATGCTTTATGCAACTTCCCTTGATACATTCTTTTCCAAACGATGTTTCAACCTCATTAACTCATCTATTTCTAATGTCGGAGAAACTTGCTCTGGCATAGAAAAATTTTTCATATTCTTTCTCCTTAAATCCCGATTGTGATTTGATGATTTTTAAGGGAAGTATTAGCTGTTATATTTTGTTATTAAATTTTCCGCCAACCCTTGAAAACACTAAGTTTATCACAGGTGAACTTTCCCTCAAAGTTTTCCTCGTGTTATATATTCCCACAGGACATTACAAGCCTGATAAGGGAAAAAATGAGGGAAACAAAATCACATAAAACATTATAACACAAAATATACGGGAATTGGTAAACTGATTGAAATACTTTCAAAAAAATGAAAAGAGGACAGATAATATGAATATGATTTACGCAACATACAATATCCACCATAACAGTATTGACGTATACACCTATGCAGGTTATTTCTTGCGGATAGACTGCAATAAAGCAGAAAAAGGATTGAAAACCACTCCCTGCTCTGAATGTGCCTTAAATGCTCTGGCAATAGATGAACCGCTTGATATACGCAATCCATCGGCAAACCGATGGATTTATTATATTTTGAGGGAAATATGCAGATGTGGGTGGATGCGGAAGACAGTCTTGAGCTGTGGTAATTTTAATTCCCCCGAATTCGGGGGAATTAAATCACTTCAAAATCTTTGTAGTCTGTTCTTCCAAAATAGACATCTGATGTATGGCAATCTTGTTAAGTTTTATTAAGCGTTCTTTCTGGTTCAGCCCATCTTCGATCAACACCGCGTTAATGTTTTCCATATTTGACAAGCATATCAATTCATTTATACTTGCATAATCCCTGATATTTCCCTTTTTATCAGGATTCTTATCACGCCATTGCTTCGCTGTCATGCCAAATAATGCCATATTCAGCACATCAGCTTCTGATGCATATATGACGGAAGTCTGCTGTGGTGTGAGTTCCGGCGGAATAAGATTGACTTTGATTGCATCTGTATGTATCCGGTAATTTATTTTTGCCAATTCCCTCTTTGCGCTCCATCCAAGTAAAGCATGTTCTTCTTTCTTTAACCGCTCAAATTCCTTGATAAGGTATAATTTGAATTGCGGAGACACCCAGCTTGCAAACTCAAACGCAATATCTTTATATGCGTATGTACCGCCATACCGTCCTGCTTTTGCCACAATCCCCTTTGAATTTGTGCGGGATACCCATTGCTTAACCGACATAATAAAACGGTTTAATCCTGCCTCCAGCATGATTTCTTCATAGGCGGCAGCATTGAAGTCTGCATTATACATTTCTTCCCATATGCCAAGAAATTCTATTGTATTCTTGTTGCGCAGCCATTTTTCTATCAGGGCAGGTCCGTTGTCAATTTTCCTTACCATATCCGTTAAAGAAATATAATCGTCTTCTTCAATCTGTAAGACTTGTATCTCTGTTCCGTCAACATTTAGTTTTCCCATAAGAAGATTCCTTTTATTTAATAATCACATTCCATTTACCGTTTTCAATTACATATTGAAATTCCGTTAAATTATCATCTTCCATCACTTGAAGAAGTGGCAGTAGGTCATTTACAGTATTCATCTTTGGCAGGTCTGACTTTTTTACCCAAACCATTTCTCCCTCCTCTGATGATGTTACTTCTCCGAGAAATTCGTCTGTATGAAATAAAAATACAATATACTACCCATTCTCTATGGGAAATTGCTTGATTCCACATAATCTTGGATTCTGAATATCAAGTCCCGTTTCCTCTTTCATTTCCCGAATGACAGCATCTATGATAGATTCATTTTTTTCAATATGTCCTCCGGGCAAAGTCAAACCTTTCCAATCCTCTTTTAATCTGTTTTGTAGAAGGTAATTATCATTTTGATGTATCAGGCATAAAACCGTTAATTCTACATTTTCTGTTCTCTGCACACGCTATCCCTCCATGTACCGCTCTATTTCATTCCAGGTCTTTACCGTCAAGATATTTGTATCTTCTGTGTAAGGCAAATCAATCGCCCCTATGTACCATATTGGCAGCAGACCGGCATTTAAGGCGCCTTTTACATCGCATTCATACTGGTCTCCGATGTACCAGACTTCATCCGGCTCTAATCCAGCTTTTTCCAAAGCCAAATCAAATATTCTTTTGTTTGGCTTGCGGAAGATATAATTGCTTGAGGTAATGATAAATTCAAAAGCATTTTCCGGAAGCAGTCTGTTGATACGTTCTGCAACCACAGAAGAAGCATAAGAAATATTGCTGATTACGCCTGTGCGAATACCTTTGTTTTTCAAATATTCCAAAAAATCGTTGATACCCGCTGTAGGCATTCCCGGAGCAGCGGCATTCCAGAATATGGTATCAATTTCGGAGTTGCTTAATGCAATCTCTATTCCCTGCGATTCATAAAGGTAAGGTGTAAACATAGTATTGGGTATTTCTATCTGAAATAAGTGTCTTTTTTCAGGATCAAATCTCCCGAATTCCCGATTGATTTCATTTGCTTTAGCTTGCACCTGCTCTGCCGACAAATGATACTTATTTCTCGTAGCATACTGTAAGACAGCCTCTGTTCCCTTTACGCCGTCAAATTTCTGTTCTGCAATCAGTGTCTGACCATAATCAAACAATACCATTTTAGGTATTTTCATGCAATTTACCTCCACATTCAAAATATCCCTCTTGTATCAGTAATTCTAATACAAGTGCCTCTCGTTCCAACATTATCTGAGTGAAATCATCCAGTATCGTTTCCCTGTTTACATCTATCGCAAGTTGCGGCTTCAGGAATTCAAGCGTAAAGCCTTCGTCCGCTTCATACTTGTCCAAATTTTGTTGTTCTATATCCTTTTTCACGCTACACAGGAAATAATAATTATCCTGTATAAAAA
>CAMWJQ010000399.1 GCA_947174615.1 uncultured Lachnospiraceae bacterium | reverse complement strand
GATCACAGTAAGATTGTGTTAATAAATGCTAGTACGAAAGGAGAAAAGATTATGGCGATGTTGACAGGAGAATGGCTGGATGCAATGCAGGAGGAATTTCAGAAAACCTATTATAAGGAACTGTATCAGTTTGTGAAGGATGAGTACAGTACAACTTTGATTTTTCCGCCCGCAGATGATATTTTTAATGCGATGCATTTCACGCCGCTTGATAAAGTAAAAGTGCTTTTGTTGGGACAGGATCCTTATCATAATGTCAATCAGGCGCATGGACTGAGTTTTTCTGTGCTGCCAAGCCAGACAAAGATACCACCTTCACTGCAAAATATCTACAAAGAATTAAAGGAGGATCTTGGCTGTTCCATTCCCAATAACGGTTATCTGAAAAAGTGGGCAGACCAAGGCGTGCTGCTGCTAAATACGGTGCTTACGGTGCGCGCTCATCAGGCAAACTCTCATCAGGGAAAAGGATGGGAGAAGTTTACAGATGCCATTATTCAGGCAGTCAATGCACAGGACAGACCGATTGTATATATGCTGTGGGGGAAACCGGCACAGAAAAAAATACCGATGCTGACCAATCCAAAACATCTGATTCTAAAGGCGGCACATCCAAGTCCACTGTCGGCGAACAATGGATTTTTCGGATGCAAACATTTTAGTCAGGCAAATGAATTTTTGAAGGCAAACGGGGTCGAGCCGATCGACTGGCAGATTGAGAATATATAGAAGAAAAAATTGGTTAAATTATCCAAAAATAAAGGTGTATATTTAATTTATTATTGAGAATTATAGGTACTCTTGCATAAAAAAAGACAAAACTGGAATATAGTGTTACAGCAAATTAAAAAGTGATGGTGATTGAGACTATTGACAAATTTTTTTATTATAAGTATAATTAAATAGTCATGTCGCATAAACTAACTTTAGCAAACTAAAGCGAAAACTTATGCCAGGGAGAAAAAATAATAAGTTAAAGTAACAGTTTAAATGGGTCAGCGCATTTACTGTGCTGACCATGTGAGTGCAGTGGACAATGGCGTTCATAGGCACTTTTTTACTTTTTTAAACAGGTTTTTACCTTATAATTAGGTTAAAACATAGATTACTGTAAGGAGGTAAAAGTATTATGGAAAACAGAAAACGGATTCTTGCCGTATTGTTGGCAGGAACAATGATTGCCGGTTCTCTGGCAGGCTGTGGTTCCAAGGGCGGTTCTGATACACCGGCTACAGATACACCTGTGGCAGACAATAATAACAATACAGAGCAAGCAGGAACAGAGACAGCAGGGGATGAGACAACATCTGAGGGAGAGGGAGCCGAGACTTCCGTATTGAGCATGGAGGAGCTGGCTGCCATGGAGCATGATGAGCGTTCATCCTATCTCTTCGAGCAGAATCTTGGTGAGTTCTATGAGTATTACCAGGAAGCAAAAGCTGAGCTTGAGGATGTTCCGCTCAGGTATGCCAAGATGGCAATTGCAGAGGCAAAACTGATTGAGTCAGGTGTGTTGGTACCTGACCACACAAAAGGAGGAAATTATTCCATTTCCCGTGTTGCACCAAACACGAAATCAACGGTTATGTGGGGGAATGACAATCAGCGGTTCCACAACTATGTTGTTACTACAGAGCCGATTACCAAGGAAGACATCGCGGAGATTCGTGCAAAGTGGGCAGAACTCAAAGGTTCAGGCACTTACGAGGAGTGGGTTAAGACATATTTGACAGACAAAGGATATGAGTTAAAGGATACATATAATTATAACCTTTACAACACGGATCCTACCACATGGGATGTGCTTGCGACAAGTCAGGCGGCAGACAGCGAAGCCATTGTCAATACATTTGACGGACTGATGGAATATGATATGGAGAATGTACTCCAGCCGGCTTTAGCGGAGAGCTATGAGATCTCTGAGGATGGACTGACCTATACATTCCATATCCGTGAGGGTGTTGAGTGGGTTGACTCACAGGGAAGAAAGGTGGCGGCTGTAACAGCAGATGACTGGGTTGCCGGCATGCAGCATATGATGGATGCCATGGGCGGACTTGAGTTCTTGGTGGACGGTGTCATCAAGAATGCTACCGAATACATCAACAATGAAATCACAGACTTTAATGAAGTCGGCGTCAAGGCGGTTGATGATCACACGCTGGAGTATACATTGGAAGCGCCTACACCGTACTTTTTGACAATGCTCAGCTACAGTGTGTTTGCACCGATGAACCGTTCATTCTATGAGTCGCAGGGCGGCAAGTTCGGTATGGAGTTTGATGCCTCTGCAGCGGACTACACCTATGGACAGACACCGAACAATATCGCATACTGCGGTCCTTATTTAGTGACAAACTTTACATCGAAGAATATTATCGTATTCTCATCAAACGAGACATATTGGAATATAGATAATATCAATATCAAGACCCTTACATGGCCGTATGAGGATGGTTCAGATACATTGAAGATCTACAATGATCTCAAATCCTCCACAGTTGATGGTACAGGTTTGAACGCTGCGACACTAGAGGCAGCAAAGGCGGATGAATGGTTTGATAAGTATGGCTATACGACGGATACAGAAGGTACGACATACTGCAACTATTACAATCTGTTCCGTACAGCATACGCGAATGCAAATGATGCGACGAAGGTAGTTTCTCAGCAGACCGATGAGGAGAAAAACAGAGCAAATGCGGCTCTTGGCAATACCGATTTCCGTCTTGCAGTGACCTTTGCGACAGACAGAGCGGCAAGATATGCACAGAGAGTAGGAGAGGACTTAAAGTACACAGGACTTAGAAATTCTTACACACCTGCAACATTTGTCACGATCGAGGAAGATGTGACCGTTGATATCAATGGTACAGAGACATCATTCCCGGCAGGAACATACTATGGTGAGGTGATGCAGGCTCAGCTGGACGCAGACGGTATACCAATTAAAGTATATGATGACAGTCTGGCAAGCGGTGACGGATTTGACGGCTGGTATAATCCAGAGGCAGCGAAAGAGTATCTGGCTAAGGCAAAAGAGACACTTGCAGCACAGGGCGTTACAATTGACAAGGAGAATCCAGTGAAGCTTGATCTGCCATATCCTCAGAACAATGAAACCTTTACAAATATGGCGAACGCATACAAGCAGTCTGTTGAGGCTTCTTTGGATGGGGAAGTGATCATTACATTAGTGCCCGGAAATGATACAGATGAATGGTATTATACAGGATATTTTACAGACTATGGTTATGAAGCAAACTATAACATAACAGATGTATCAGGATGGGGACCGGATTACGGTGATCCTTCAACATATCTTGATACATTCTTACCTGATTATGCAGGTTATGTAACTAAGAGTCTTGGTATTTTCTAATACCACCAATACAGTTCGGTCACAGGGAATGGGAGACCATTCCCTCGTGACGAATAAAGAGTGGATGATTTTATGGCAAAATATTTATTAAAACGTTTATTTCATGGAATCCTTTGTGTAATTGTGGTTGTCATGCTGATTATGATCATGATTTATTCCCTGCTGGACAGAAATCTGATCTTTGCGTCAGATACGGTGTACAACCATCAGCAGAATAACCAAAAGATAACGTACAAATACCAGAAATGGGAGGACTACGGCTATTTGGATTATGTGTCGTACTCTGATTATTTATATGAGCTCACGGTAAGCGGCGAGATTGATGAGGAGACCAGACAGTCCGCGGT
>CAMWJQ010000398.1 GCA_947174615.1 uncultured Lachnospiraceae bacterium | reverse complement strand
GATGAAAATCATGATACATATTTCAAAGTCATATGTACATTCTGCTATATTTTTCACTCATTTTTTGTACAATCTTCTATATTTGAAAAATTTAAATGGATTATACTCGTGGATATGTTATAATATATTTATCTTATTTAGCAGGAGCGGGACTACAAATGAATGAAGGTATCAAGAAGAGAAATTATATAATATATATGCTGGCTTGTGTCGCCATCTGCATTTTTCTGTTATTCATCTATTTTTATGACAAGGCAACAGATACCCGCCAGCAACAGTCTGCCTATGCGGTTACAGAGTGGACTGATTACAATAAAAACTTATATATGAAAAAAACTGTTGTCTCAGGTACGCTCTCCGTTGATGCTTCTGTCGGCAGTGTGCTTGCATTTTACTCGGTTCATCAAAATATAAAAGTATATATCGGCAGTACACTGATCTATCAGTACCCTGTCGCCAACAACAATCCTTTATCGGAATCGCCGGGCTACTGTTGGAATTTTATCAATCTTCCATATAATACCAACAAACTCGAAATTGTATTTACCAGCCCCTACAAGTCATACCAGAAAAATATACCTGTTTTTTACGTCGGCAATGAGTTTTCACTCCCGGCTCATATTATCACTGAGAATATCCTGCCATTTGCACTCTGTATCATTATGTTTGTGCTCGGCTTTGTCCTTGTGGCGTACCATCTGTTTGTGTCGCGAAATATTAATACAAGCGGGAAATTATTAAAATTAGGAATATTTTCATTGTTTTTATCCATATGGTCTATCAACGAGTGCAGTATCACAACACTAATTTTAAAGAACAACCTCGTGACCTCCTACCTGGCTTTCCTGTCACTGATGCTGCTGTCTCTTCCGTTTACAATCTTTGTTCAGACCTTCTATGAGGACGACAACAAGATTTGGAACTGGTTTTGCGAGATCAACATTATGCAGATTTTTATCTGTATGGCGCTTCAATTTACAGGCATTGCAGACTTGAGAGAGACCTTGTGGACGACACATGTCATGATGTGCCTGCTTGCTTTGATTGTTATGATACAGTCCTATCTGCTCATTAAAAACGGGGTCCATTCCCACACAATAAAAGTACATATGATCTGTATCGTCATCTGTTCTCTCACACTTCTGATGGATATTGTAGGCTTCTATTCAGGTTCATGGGATGGGAACACCTTTGGACGCTTAGGATTCCTTACCTATATCATTGTGCTTGGTCTATCCTCCGCGCGGGAATCTGCTTCCCTCATGAAAATGGGACAGGAAGCCAATGCCTATCAGACGCTTGCCTATACAGACCAGATGACAGGGCTCCACAACAGAACCTGCTTTAATGTAGATTTTGCCAGATTATCGGAAAATCCGGCAGATGTGGCAGTGATCGACTTTGACCTGAATAATCTAAAATACACGAACGATACTTATGGACACAGCGCCGGCGATCTGTACATTAAGAGCTGCGCCAAGATCATATACGAAATCTTCAACGGGATCGGACGGTGCTACCGCGTCGGCGGCGATGAATTTGTGGCATTGATTGAGAAAGCTTCTGCGATCGACATGACGCACTACATGGCGATGCTGGAATCCAGTGTGGATGCCTCCAACCGCGAAAACAAGAATCTGAGAATGAAAATGCAGATTGCCTATGGTTATGCTGTATACTCACCTGATTCCGATAAAAATCTCGAAGATACATACAATCGTGCAGATAAGATTATGTATGAAAACAAAAAGGCAAAAAAAGAGCAGCAGAAATTTGAACGTTAAACAATCATTTCAAAACAAAAGAAGCAGCCAAACAAGCAGCTGCTTCTTTTGTTTTGGAATTATATTTAGGATTATTTAGGAGCATATTATTATCAGAAATACCATCCTCTGTTACTGCCGTAATTCCCATAATTAAAATTGTAATACCCATTATTATTAAAATAGGAATTGCTTGTACCGTATTTGTTATAAGTGGAGGTTGCACCATACAGTTTGCTCAATGTAGAAAGACTATTGGCTGCACCATCTTCTATGTTTGCCATCTTTTTGCTGATCTTTTCAGCAAAACCACCCTCTTTAGCAAACACCTCTTTCACCTTCTCGAGATCTGCATTTTCGAGCGTCTTCTGATCAATGACAAGTTCACCGGATTTTGAAACCGTGATGCCAATCGCTTTTAATGCTCCCTCATTTGCAGATACAATGCTGTCTAGTGTCTTTTTATAAGCAAGGTTCGACACGCCTCCGATATCGCACAGATCATTGTACACTTCATTGAAATCTGATACGAAATCCTCAATACCTTTCACGAGATTCTGCTTATCACTCTCCTGTGCAGCCTTGCCTGCTTCATCCTCAGTATAGGACATCTTACCAATCTTGAGCATCTTCTCAACATTGACCTGAATATTATAAGCCGACTTTTCTATCTTCTCATACATTGCAAGCTGCTTTGTCTGCGTCATGGAGGTCGTTGAATTTCTCCTTCTTGTTGATGAGTTTGACAGTGTCCGAGAGCTGCTGCCTGACTGTGAGGTCCTGCTGCTGACCACTCTTCCTGCCCGTGCTCTCTTAGCGCTTCTTAGATTTCTTGACCGTAAAAGTGAATTTCTTGAACTGTTTATATTCATTCTATTTCCATATCCTTTCTAAAAATGATGTTTACTGTAAGGTTATGTACGATTCATGACTGTTTACGTAATATATATCGGTAGCTCTGCGGGAAATGTTTAGATATTGGCACTTATTTTCTGAAAATTCTATACAATTAGATCAACTGCAACACTATTATCTTCATAATGTCCGATACTCTTGTTGTACTAGAATTCCTATTAGCCTTTCCATCTTTTCTTCATTACTACAAATATCTCAATTCTACTCTATAGTATCCGATTGCTGATTCACGGTCAGGTTCACACCCTCCAGCCCATTGACTGTGATGTTCCTGTTGACCTTCGCATCATAAGATTCTGCATTTATGATATTTGCAAGGTCAATCCCTGTTGTCTCCTTCATAGATTCAAACAGCTTCGCCATCACTGCCGGAACATTTCCAGCCACTTGGTCAACGCCGTTTGATCCGTCACTGCCGCCAATAATCGTAATCTTGTCAATCTGGGATAACGGCTCCGCAATCTTTCCTGCGATGTCCGGAAGGACCTTGATCATCATCTCCGCTATGGCTGCCTTGTTGTACTTTGCATATGCCTCCGCTTTCTTTTCCATCGCCTCTGCTTCTGCAAGACCCTTTGCCTGTATGGCCACCGCTTCTGCGCCACACTGAGCCCGCACTCCCGCTGCTTCCGCCTCGCCGAATGCCCGGATTCCCTGCGCCTCCTGCTCTTTCGAATAACGGTCTGCCTCCGCCTGTGCCTTCTTTGCCTCCGCGACTCTCTGTGCCTCAAACTGCTGCGCCTCAGCCTCCTTCTGCCGCTGATACAGTGCGGCATCTGCCTTCTGCTGTGCCGCATACTTCTCTGCCTCTGCCTGCTTCTTTACTTCTGCCTCCAGTGCGCGCTCCTTTACTGCCACTTCCTTTTGTTTTAGTTCAATCTCGCGCTCCTGCTTTGCGATATCAGCATTTGCGGTAGTGATTTCAATGGTTTTGCGCTGCTCTTCCTTCTGGATTTCATATGCGGCGTCTGCCATCGCCTTCTTGGTGTCTGCCTCCATCTGCAGCTCAGACTTCTTGATCGCCAGTTCATTTTGTTTCTTTGCAATCTCGGTCTGCGCCGCCACTGCCGCATCATTCG
>CAMWJQ010000397.1 GCA_947174615.1 uncultured Lachnospiraceae bacterium | reverse complement strand
TTATCGCCCATATGCTTTAGCGCCGCGCTCGGATGTGGCAGATTATGATAATAGATAACCTCCTGCTCTGTCGGGCACTTTCCGTTAGCCCATACCATGAATGCGGCAGCATCCAAGTCAAAGTCTGCACCTGAATCAAACGCATTGACGTCCCATCCAAGTCCTACCATAATCTTTTTGAGACCCGGATTTCCCTTTGTCAGATCGACCTTCTGTCCTTTTGATAAATTGATTGGCATTTCTTTTTCCTCCTTCATAACAATTCACAACTAATATTACTGTGCTCTCTTGTCTGGCATATGATACATCCTGTTAAACTCCTGCTTGATCGTCTCGAGTCTTGCCTGATCTTCAACGCGCTTCTTTCTCGCGTCATCCTGAATCTGCCTTGTCTCGTTGATACCATCTACAATCGTCCTCCAGGTTGTTTCCAATGTTTCAATCTTGATCGAGCTGCCTGCTGCCATCGCTGTCGTCAGCTTCGTCTGCTCAACCGTATTCTGCGCATTCCGAATCAGCATCTCATTGGTCTTGGCATCGAGTGCACTCATCGCCTCCGCCTGTAATTTCTGGCGTTTTAGCATAATTGCCTGCGCAAGTGCCTGCTTAAACACCGGCAGCGTGATGATAAATGCGGAATTAATCTTTCGAACAAGATTCATATTGCTAAATTCCATCGCCTTGATCATCGGAATCGACTGCATTGCCACGCTCTCCGCCGTCCTTAAATCCTGTGTCCGCTGCTCTAACATCATCAACGCCTGATTCAGACTCGTCAGTTCAAACTGAATGGAAGTATCGCCCGTCGTCTGCATATCAGCCTCCCGCTGTGCAATGTACGCCTCGATTTCCCTGCAGCCCTGCTCCCCTGCAAGAATATATTTCACCAACTCATGATAATAGTTTACATTCGCCTCAAACATTGTATTCAGGTTACGGTTTGACTGTTTGATCTCGGACTCATATTTTCTGAGTTCCACATAAATTTTGTCAACCTCATCCCCCATTGTATGATATTTATCCAGTATCTTATCGAGCTGTCTTCTCATATTGCCAAAGAGTTTGCCAAACAGCGAGGGATTTTCCTGAAGCTCGTCAATATCAAACTTCTCCATGACCCGCGCAAGCGCGTTGAGCATCTCGCTCGAATCATCAAGCTGGGACATATTCACGTTGTTCAAAACTACATCTGACGCCTTGGAAATCTCCTCTGCGACCTCTGCGCCAAAGGATACAATCGTCTCAAGATTATGGACCTCAAGCGTGCTCACGATGTCATCGACTTCCTGCGAACCGACAAGCGCCTCATTCATCTGCTGCCTGTCCTCCACGATGTCATACGTTTCAACCACCTCAATCTCGTTTCGGGCATCCACGGTATTTGCCATCGCCGATGCCTGTGTCTTTGTCTTACTAAAATCAAGTCCCATTCTTCTCCTACCTCAACCTCTCCTAAATAACTTATCGCGCCATGATGGACGCGTATTAGCTGAAACCAGCGCCATATTGGGCACTTGCAGATCATATACATACTCGCCAATCTGGTGCTCTTCCATGAGTCTCCTGTTAAAAAAACGTTCTATGTTCTGATATCCCGTCGGCACGAAAAATATCACATCAAAACCTGCCAGATTCAAAAACGCCGTGAGAATCGAATCCTCCAAGGAAATCATCTTCTCCCCGGTATTGACATAAATCAATTTGGGGTTCTTTTTTGTAAAATCAAATTTTTGTATCAGCCGGACAATCTCTTTTGGCATGTTGAGGATCGTCGCAGTGATCGTATACTCTGTGCCATTCTCAAAAGTTCCTTTGATGAGCTTGCTCTCAATCAACAACTGCAGCTTATCAAAAATATGCTCCTGTATCTCCTCCCGCAAAAAGCTGTAGGGATAACTGGGATGCTCTTTGATCCTCCGTCTCTGTATTCTGCCATTTTTCAAAAATTCTACCGCGTGCGCCTTCATCGGATTCATCGCCCCCGGATCGATATAAGGCACATTTTTGACCAGAAACGCATCCTCCGTCATCAGCCCCTTGACGGCGCTCCAATACTTCGAGACAATCCCGTCCTTGACCCCCGATATCTTGGCAAAAATCACAGGCAGCGTGACGATGCCGTTCTCCGTGCTGAAATTCGGACGAAATTTCAGCTCCTCCTTCCATAGAATCTGTATCTCTTCATACATGGTCTGCAGCGTGACAGAGACCGCCTTATCGTACTGATAATTGCGGTAAATGCCGGTGTCCTGATACATCAGCCCGTCCAGCTCACGCTCAGCATGGTACGCGACCGTCCCCATCTGCAGATCCGCGCTCTGCTGCGGATAGCGGTTTAACGGCAGCGATTCCGCATACTGAATCTCATAGAGCAATGTATCCTGCAGACAGCACTTTGTATTCAGATTCGGATTTAGGATCAGCACATCTACTGGAATGCGTGCCAAAAACCGCAGAAACAACGCTTCATTTTCATCCTTGCAGGGTCCCATGTGTATAAAGCAGCTCACATCCGGCATCTTCCAGTTCGAAAAAAGCTTTTTTTGATACCGTTTGAGCCAGCACAGCATATACACAGCCTTGTTCGTGAGTTTGTTGAGATTCATGCCCGGCTCCTTCGCCTCTGCGAGCAGCACATCCAAAAATGCCTTCACCATCATCCGCTGCAATTCAATATTAGCAGTATATTGAATGTTCGCAGACAAGTCCATCAGCATCTCATCCTGCCTGACGTAATTTCTGCGTCTCACCGCCCCGATTTCTTCCATAGAGGGTTTGGGGATACACTCGTCCACAATGACGAGCCGGCGCTGGTTATTTGTCAGCTCAAGTTGAAACTGATACAGCTCCCCGGCGTAAGCTGTCTTATCCTCCACTCCATTGATTCTGTAAAAACAATTATAGAAAAGCCGGGGATCCTCCCCCCGCGTCGAAGTATTTTTTCTGAAATCCGCGAAGCCCTTCCCTTCAATCCATGCGTTTGTACAATTCAAAATCTGAGGCTTCACGCCATAAATCCGCTCGTTGTTCAACGCATCCTGTATCTTTGCCCGAATCCATTTCAGATTAAAATCCGGTGGAAATGCACGCATATTAGGCAGTTCAAGATTATCTGACTGCCTGCCGTCCGCATCGAGCGTGCGGTACTTCGCATCCCCTCCATACTGTAACAGCACGACATCACACCCGGCGCTGGAGAGGATTGAGACAAGCAAAAGTTCATAATTGCTGATCTCTCCTTCATACAAAATCTTGGGAATTTTACTTTCGCCCAACATGTTGACAATCCGCTCAAACTTATAATATAGCCAGCACATAAACTTTATGTATGCATTTTTCAGCATATTATCATTTTTGCCAGTTTTGCGCAGCGCATTGAGTGTATCGAAAAGAGATCTCGCCATGATTCCCCGCTGATAGTCATTCATGCGCGGGAGCCATTTTCTGAGGCTTTGTGCGATAAAGTCTGGACTCATTCGAAAGTCCAGACCCATAATTTCCTCATAATAGGCAAGATGTTTCTCATCTGGATTGGGAATCCTGCCCTCGATGACCACTCCCGAGAGCCTTGCCGCCTCATAATACTTCTGTATAAACTGCCCAATCTCCTCTGTATATCCATTGATTCTATAAAAGTACACACTCTTGTTCGGTCTGCCGTCGCGTTCCACAAAAAAATCATTTAGATTTTTTATCTTATTATGTGTAAACATTTCCACTCCTTACAAGTAAAATTTTCCAACACAATTACTGAAATTATAACATATGAAC
>CAMWJQ010000396.1 GCA_947174615.1 uncultured Lachnospiraceae bacterium | reverse complement strand
TCACTGTCGCGTTCTTTCTATTCATCCGCTGACTCCTTTTCCCATGTCTATATCATTATTATACATATTTTATCACAAACCAGCAATCCTATGTAAACTATTCCTTTACGCCGCCTATCGTGAGTCCAGTCACGAAATACCGCTGCAAAAACGGATACAAACAAATAATTGGAAGCATCGTAAGAATCGTCGCTGCCGCGCGGACCGAAGTAGGCGTCACGGTTCCCGCTGCGTTCTTCATCGCCTCTGCCGAAGTACCCTGATTGGTAACAGACGACAGCAGCTTCATCAACTCGTACTGTAACGTTGTCAGATGAGAACTCATTCTGTTATACAGCATGGCGTCAAACCATGAATTCCACTGTCCCACTGCCACAAACAATGCGACGGTTGCATATACCGGCTTGCAGAGCGGAGAGATGATCTTCACAAAAATCGTCGTATAGCCTGCACCGTCAAGCTGTGCCGACTCCTCAAGGCTGTCAGGGATTCCAGACATGTATGTACGAATTACCAACATATTAAATGCGCTGAACATCCCCGGAATTACATACACCCAGAAACTATTGGTCAGATGCAGCCCTCTGTACAACAAGAATGTCGGAATCATACCGCCATTTACATACATGGTAATAACCCAGAACAGGGAAAGCTCACGCTTAAACAGAAAATCCTTCCTGCTCACGATAAACGCGAGAATTGCATTTGCTGCCAGTGCAAGCAGTGTTCCTATCACTGTTCTTGCAACCGTGATATAAGCTCCTGTGATTAGGTTCTGTTTCTGCAGTACAGTAATATAGTTTTTCAGCGTCCATTTTCTTGGCAAGAGATAGATTCCACCTCTAAGGGCATCCGTACCATCGTTGAATGAGATTGCCAGTGTATTCAATACCGGATACAGCGTAATAACTACAAATGCAATCATAAACAGAGTATTGCACACGACAAATACTTTATCCCATGCAGAAGTTTTTATTTTATTGCTTTTTACCTTTTCCATTTGCGTCTCCTTCCTAGAACAACCGCTCTTCGCCGTTTTTCTTTGCAATCTGGTTTGCGATCACAATCAGTACGATACTCACAAAGCTCTTAAAGATACCTGCCGCGGTACCGATGGAAAAGTCGTTCTGGCTGATACCCCATTTCAGCACATAGATATCAATTGTCTCGGACACACTCTTTACCAGACCGTTTCCGAGCAGATACTGAATTTCGAAACCTGCGTTCAGCACATTTCCCACATTCATCAGCAGAAGAATCATGATTGTCGGCTTGATACCAGGAAGTGTCACATATCGGATGCGTGCCCAGCGTCCTGCACCATCCATATTTGCCGCCTCATAGAGCGACGGATCAATCGCCGTAATCGCAGACAGATAAATAATTGCATTCCATCCTGTCTCCTTCCACACGTTCGCAAAAGCTACAATCGGCCAGAAATATTTCGGGTGTGCGAAGAAGTTCAGAGGCTGATTTAAAATATGAAATTTCAGAAGCAGTTCATTAATGATGCCTGTACTGGAAAGGGCATCATGAAGAATACCTGTAACGATGATCCATGAAAGGAAATGCGGCAGATATGAAATCGTCTGAACGGTCTTCTTCCCCCCGTTTGATTTCACTTCGTTCAACAGGATTGCGAACACGATCGCCGCAACAAAAGTAACTACCAGATTGATCACACCCATGCCAAGCGTATTTCTGATCACGCGGATAAAGGTATCATCCGAAAACAGCTGTTTGAACTTTGCCAGACCGATAAAGGCAGAATGGAACAACCCGTCCTTGGGTTTGTAGTTCTGAAATGCCATCATCCAGCCTGCCAGCGGAAGATAACAAAAGATGACGCCATATACTACGATAATCAGAGACCAGATGATCAGCACTTTTTGCTTTTTCATCTCTTTCCATGTTATATTTCTCTTCTTTTCCTGTGAAGCCATACTATCCCTCCTTTATAAAAGGCGGACCGCATCGATCAGTCCGCCCTGTCTGATTAATTGTACTTTGCAGCTTCTTCCATTCTGCGGTCGAGTTCTGCCTGCATCTCATCAATAAATGCCTGCGGATTGCATCCGTTGTAGACTTCCATGTATTCTTCCCAAGCACCTTCAAAGTCACTTGCCATAACCACTTTCGGCAAATATTCATGCTTGATCTCACCCATCTTCGTCCATGCCGTACCACCCTCTGTGGCTGTCGTCATGTTGTTGGAATAAGAGTACATCGGATACCATGGTCCGGGAGCCTCACTTGTTCCCAGCATATCCACATAAGTTTCTGCTCCATATGCATCAAAACAATTCTGCACATTCTTACTCAGACTGTCATAAAATTCTTTCGGCTGATTCTCCGGCTTCATGGCATTGACGCCATCTCTGCTTGTGCCGCCATACTGCAGGAAATAGGAGTAAGTACAAGAATGAGAAGCCTTATAAGCTGTATCCGATGACTGCATTCTCATATCCTCTGTACGGAAATACTCACCGTTCTCATCCACATTATAGTCCACATCTTTTACGCCCCAGAAGCGAAGATCATGTATTTCCTGATCCAGCAGGTCATTGATAAACTGCATCGCACCGTCAACATCCTTACAGCTTGTCGTGATCGCGATACCGCTTGAAGTATTCAGAACTCCGCCGGAATTGTGCCACTGGTTCTTAATGCCCTCGTCGATTGTGATTGGGAGAGGTACATAGTTGCAGCCCTTGAGGTCAAGTCCCTGCTGCTTTAATGAATCATTTACGGTGTATGCAAAATCCCACCATTGGTCGATCATACCAAGAACACGTCCTGTAGAAAGCTTCGAAATATACTCGTCATAAGTCTGTGTGAAGGACTCAGGGTCTACCACACCCTTCTTGAACTCTTCATTCAACTTCTGGAAATATCTCTTTGCAGTTGGTGTTGTATTGTAGTCGATGATTGTAAGTGTCTCAGGATCTACAATACAGCTTCCGTCATTGGGATATCCGTCAAGGAACTCCGGTGCGTTCTCAAGACAGAAATAACGCCAGTCATCGCACAAGATTGTGTACTGAATATTCGCCGTTCCATCCTCCATCGTAGGATTTGCCTCATTGTAGCTCTCAATCAGGTCAAAATACTGATCCATGGTATGAACCTCGGGATATCCTGCCCACTCGAGCACCCTTGTCTGAATCCAGAATGCCTCGTCATTGTGGGTCGTCGCCTTCTCCTCGCCATAGATATTGCCAAACTGATTGATCCAGTAAATATGCCCGTCGTCCTGTCTGAGCTTATCCCATTCCGCATCTGTCAGAAACTCCTTGATATTGGGATACTTGTCTATGTAATCATCCAGCGCTACCAGCGCTCCCGCGTCATAGAGCTGTGCCGATCCGTCGCCGCCGTCGATAAAGTCAGGATACTCGCCTCCTGCAATGAGTGTGCCGACTGCCTCCTGTGCTGTCTGACCTGTAAGCCATGTCTCCTTTACCTTTGCCCCGATTTTCTCCGCAATCATCTGCTGAATCTCATTGTCATCGTTGATCTCCGACCCCGGAACTGCAAAGAATGCTGTAAACTCTTTTATCGCCCCTGAATTATCCCCCGAAGATGAATTATTCGAACTTGCGCCCCTGTCTGTTCCAGTATTCGTATCTGTGTTTGTCGGCGCTGCACCATCACCGCTGCATCCGGTAAACATTGCAGACATCATTGCTGTTGCCAGTATAACTGACAGTATTTTTTTGGTTCTCATGTGAATACCTCCCTTGTTTTTGATAATATAATTCTACTTTATAAACAGATTAAAAAAACCCAATAAAGAATATAT
>CAMWJQ010000395.1 GCA_947174615.1 uncultured Lachnospiraceae bacterium | reverse complement strand
AGATACTTCTGGAAGATTGCAAGCATATCCTCAAGGCCGTATGCGTCAAGGCTCTTGATATACTCGTCCCAGTCCGCATCCGTAAAGCCGTTCATGATCCAGTCAGACCGCTTTGCGTTGATTGTCTTTGTAATGTCAGTCTGCAGGTTGGAAAGCTCCTCTGTATCCTCCTGGCTCATAAACACATTCGGATAGACATACTTGGTGTTCATATCCGGTGTGAAATAATCCTTGATCCAGTCCAGTCTGTACTGCGCGTCGTCCGGACATGTGACATACACACCATAATATTCATCCAGTACCGCCAGCGGTCCGTTTACACTCTCAGCCTCTCTTACTTCTACAGGAGAAGCGTCCCCAAGCGGCGCATGCTGCAGCATGTCATCTCCGTTTTCATTCTTTCCAAGCACGAAGATATCAAAGTCATCATCCTCGCCATACGTACCCCAGTTATTCTGCGGAGACTGGAACGGATCGTACATCTGGTCAAGCCATGCGCACACAAGCGCGGGATTCTTTGCGACAGCCGTCACAACACAGCGTCCGCGCTCATAGCCGCTGGTAAAGGAACCGTTCTCAGGCGTAATATTTCTGACATCGGCAGTCAGCGCGGGAAGCGGCACCCAACCGTTGAAATCATCAATAATATTGGCGTCATCCCAGCTGAAGCATACACCATAACGTCCCGATTTACCCTTTGACACATAGGTAGACCACTCCTGCGTAAATGCTTCCGGGTCAATCAGGCCTTCTTCGTACAGCTTATGCAGCCATGCGATACCATCCTTAAAGCCTTCCTGTGTGGCTGTACAGATTACTTTTTTATCATCTGTAACCGCAATATGCCTGCCCTGGTCGTTATCCCCATAACCTTCGCCAAATCCGTTGATCAAAAGCGCCATATCCTGGCTTCCGTCATTGACAATGCAGGACATTGGAATGATGCTTCCGTCAATGCCAAATTCTGCCTGCAGCTCAGAAGCATGGTCACGGAAAGCAATCAATGTCTGCTCAAACTCGTCAATGGTTGTCGGAATCTCTAATCCAAGAAAATCAAGCCACTTCTTATTGATAAAGCTCATCTCGCTTACAGTCTGGATTGCCGTCTTCTCTGATCCAAGCTGCTCAATCCACGGGAGCGCCCAGATGTGCCCGTTCGCATCCGTACTCATTTTCCTGTATTCAGGGTACTTGTCGAATACAGCTTTCAGGTTCGGCATGTAAGCGTCAATATAATCCTCCAACGGAATGATGATGCCCTGGTCAGCGTACCGCAGCAAATCATTATCGCCAAAACCTGCGGAGAAAATGAAATCTGTCAATGTGTTTGTATCCGCCATTGCCAGCGTGATTTTTTCACCCCACTGATCCCCCTGAATCGCCTTCCACTCAATCTCCACATTGGTCTTTTCCTGCAGGCGCTTAAAGATAGTACGGTTGTTCGGATCCGATTCCGTATTTGCCGGATACTGAGTCATTCCGGTCAGGGTCGCTTTCTCAGCCAGCGGAAATTGCAGGTCCGCCACATCCACTTCCTGCATTTCCCCACTATTCAGTGTATTATCAGACTTGTTTCCTCCGCATGCTGCCAGGGAAGCGAGCATACTTGCCGCCAGCGCAAGAACTATTATTCGTTTTGCCAACTTATTTTTCATAACTGCTCTCCTTTTCTTTTATCGATTCTATCTATCATTTTACACCAACTCCCATGCCGCGTCTCCACCGCGACTCGAATCCAGATGAAGAATGCCGCTTTTTGGCATTCTTCGGTGTGAAGCTTTAGATTTTCTTAGGCAGCGTCTTTCAGATGCCTTAGAAAATCTCTTCACACTAACCTTTTACAGAACCTGCCATGATTCCGCTGTCAAAATACTTCTGGAAGAAAGGGTACATGACAAGCAGCGGGAGGCTCGAAATGATAATGGTTGCATATTTGAGCAGCTCACTGAGCTGTGCGCGCTCCGCAGTACTCTGCATGTCTGAAATCATTCCCTCGTCAGGTTTGCTCTGAATCAGGATTGCGCGGAGCACGAGCTGCAGGGGCTGTTTGGATGACTCATCCAGGTAAATCATCGCATCGAAATAGCTGTTCCACATGCCTACAAACTGCCACAGGGACAGTGTCGCAATGATCGGCGTACATACCGGGAGCAGAATCTTGAAGAAAAAGGTCAGCTCATTTGCGCCGTCCACATCAGCGGCTTCCCTGAGTTCTCCCGGAATCCCCTGATAATAAGTTCTTGCAATGATCATGTTCCAGACGCTGAAGGCTCCCGGAAGGATGATCGCCCACATGCTGTTTTTCAGTCCCATGTTGCTGATCAACAGGTAAGTCGGTATCAGACCGCCGCCAAAGAACATGGTAATCACAAAGATGACGTTAAAGAACTTCTTTCCCCTGAAATCCGGCCTTGACATGGGATAGGCAGCCAGCATGGTAACCAGTACCGAAACAAAAGTAAATACCACGGAATAGATGACTGCATTTTTAAAACCAATCCATATCTGATCATTGGTCATGACTCGCTCATAGGCAGTCAGCGTCCATTTGCTGAAATCAAAGGTAATTCCCTTGTTCTGCAGGGTGACAGGGTCAATAAATGATGCAACGATAATGTAAATCATGGGAACGATGATTGCAATGACAAACAATCCAAGCAGAATATAGCCCACTGTCAGCAATGCCTTATCCTGCAAAGAATATCTGGCAAATTTACTTTTCTTTTTCATGCTGTCCCTCCTATATTCCCTGACCGTCATTCATTTTTGCAACAATCTTGTTCACGGCAACCAGCAGGATTACATTGATGACTGTGTTAAATAATCCCACCGCGGTCGAAAAGCTGTAATCACCGCTGATAAGACCTTTCTTATACACGTAGGTTGCAATGATTTCTGATGATGCAAGGTTCAAATCGGTCTGTAGAGCATAAGCCTTCTCAAAGCCAACGCTCATGATGTTGCCGGCCTGCATGATAAACTGGATGACTACCGTGCTCTTGATGGCAGGCCACTCCACCGCCTTGATCTGCTGGAAGATGTTTGCCCCGTCGATCACTGCAGCTTCTTTTAATTCCGTGCTTGCGTTTGACAGTGCCGCCGTATAAATGATCGATCCCCAGCCTGCGCCCTGCCAGATTCCGCTGGCGATATAGATCGTGCGCCATGCCTGTGGCATGGTCATAAAGTTAATCTGTGTGCCAAGCAGCATGTTTACAGGCCCTGTGACAGATAAGAAAATCCTGACGATACCGCAAAGTACAATGACGGAGATAAAGTTCGGCATGTACAGCGCCAGCTGGATTTTCTTCTTGACGCCTGTGCGCTCAATCCTGTTCAGCAGAAACGCCAGAAGGATTGGAACCGGAAATCCCCACAACATACCGAAAACACTCAGCTTAATAGTATTTCCCAGATAACTTAAGAAATCGGGCGATGACAGGAAACGCTGAAAGTGCTTGAACCCCACCCACTCGCTTCCCAGTATGCCCTTGATCGGATTATACTTCTCAAAAGCAATCAGGATACCACCCATCGGTATGTACCGAAAGATAATTGTCAATGCCAACGCCGGGAGCAGGAAGAATACATACAGCTGCCAGTGTTGGACAACATAGACAAGCGAGTTGTGCAGTCCTGCATCTTTCTGATTTGCAGTGACAGTTTTTGTTTTGCCCATCGTTTTGCTCCTTTCTTGATTTTGGTTCTTGTTAAAATGTTACATTTATTTTCTTTCGTTTGCACATTTGTAAAAATCGCGATTCAACTCTGTAAATACAAGTTACCATATTTTTTACATTTGGTCAATAGTAT
>CAMWJQ010000394.1 GCA_947174615.1 uncultured Lachnospiraceae bacterium | reverse complement strand
TTGGAGGATATGGCATCCAGCGTAATGATGACCGGCACCCTCTGAGCCGCAATCTCATTGCCCGCCGCACCGAGCTGCTAGAGCGAAATCAATCCCAAAAAAGAAGAGCCAATCCCAACTAATGCGATCAAAAGCAGCGGTACAATTACTTTTGTCTTTAAACTTCTCATTTCCTTACTCCTTTCGTAAATTCACTGTTGATAGATTTACCCTTATTCTATCAGACTTTATTAATAAATTCTACCAAAAAAATAACTAAAAACGAGTAAGTTTTATGTACATTGCACAATGTTATAGGCTACATGGAGATGTGGATCCCGTCCTCATATTTTCCATGAAAATAATAGGATGCGGTCTGCGTATCCTGCTGGTACACGATCGACCACTGTGTCCACCACTCCCCCTGCGTCTTTGCCACCTGTGACAGCGCACGCTTTACCTCCGCGCCTGACAGAATGCCATGCGCTTCGTCATAGATGGCGCAAAGACGCAGATACCGCTCCTGTGCACTCTCTCCGCCTGCAGCCGTGTCTTTGTTTGCAAGGTTAAAATTCGTGATGCAGTTTGTATCCACAACCACCATCTCCCCGTCCACAAACTCCACACTGACTGATGCCCCAGCAGCGTCTGAAATCGCAAGGTGATGACTGATGCCTCCCGATGCATGGATATCATACTGTCCGAGCAGCGCTACTGCCTCCTCCACCGTCGCAGCGCGGTTGAGCAGCAGACGGATTGCGGTTGTGATTGTAAGATCCGGCTTCTTTGTATCCACCGCAGCCATTCCGCCCTCGTTTACCTCCAGATCCGCGACGCACAGCCCAGCCTCATTCATTCCGTCCATCGGAACATACAGCGCAGCGATTGCCAGCATTTTATACGGAAACTGCTCCGGCACTGTCTCGGCACTATTGGTAATATTTTTGAAATCACAGGTAGCAATCGACGCATACCCGTCCTTCGGTGCGCATTTTACAATGATCGGCACCGATCCGTCCCAGTCAAAATTCCGCCCCCACATATGGCTGCCCGCTCCGTCAAGAGCAGAAATCACACTGCATGCCGGTCCTTCATTCGTCACCTCCATCTGGTAAAATCCTTTCGAGATGCATCGGGTCAGAAACGCACTGACCTCCTTGTCCGAGGACGCGCCGCCCGCTTCAAGAAACTCCTCAAAATGGTAATCCGTGCCAAATTCCATATAGTAAATCTTATCCTCCTCTGACAGCGTGCGGATTGACCCCGCTATTTTCAGCTCCTCCCGAAATAAAACACCTGTTCCGCCTGTCAGAACCAGCAGTGCCGCAACAGATAGCATTCCTATCTTCTTCCACTTTTTGCTCATGTAAAAACCTCCGATTTTCAACAATTCTAGTGATGGCTTCTTGTAAGCACACTCTAGCATATCTCTGTCCAATAAAAAAGTGCCTGTCTGGTAAGTTACCAAAACAGGCAGGTAAGTTGCTAAAATTCATTCATACAATTATGGTATAGTTCTATTGCACTTATCAAGAACTCAAAAGCTATTGTATTCTCCCTGTAAATTTGTTTCTCTACAATACCTAATCCAGTATACCAGCACTCCCAACACTCCATACAGCAAGATTGCCGCACCCGACTGCAGATATCCCATTGCAGATTTTCTGCCATAAATGTCCGATAGAAATGAGAAACATGATGTAACCGGATGCCAATACGCTGCCCTTCCATTTACTACGAACACTCCGGATACACCAACGAGCATGGACAGTATACTTCCCCATATATATTTCCCACCGTTCTGCCCAAACCACAGAATCACGGGCAATATCCCTAATGTGATACAGATGTTATACGCAATCGCTTTCATACATACATTGGCTATTATAAACACGGCAGGGCAGTTGCTGAACAGAATGCCCACCGCCAATAGCAATGCCATTTCAAACAGCGCAATTCTGACCATCAGCAAAAACAGAACTGCCACTTTCGCTTTTACCGCATCCTGCCATCTGACCGGTATTACCAGCAGGTTTTTCAGCGTATCCCCTGCATATTCCTGATCTATCATGTATCCCCCAATCAAAGATACCGTAAACGGCAAGAACAGCATTGCATTGTTGTAAAAAAACATTTCTGCAAACCCTTCCCATTCAGGCGCTCCTACCTTAATCCGCATTTGCTGCGCAAAAGTAAGGATAAACGAAAAGAGGATGCTGAGATATCCAACAAAAACCATTTTCTGTCTTTTCAGTTTTTTAAATTCCGCCTTGATCAATCTTTTCATCATACATCGGTCTCCTGTCTTTTATAAAGCCACAAACTGATTCCAAAGGAAACTGCCGCTGTTGCCCCCAGCAAAAGGATTCCTTTGTCCATTGGATAATACAGCGTGTCCAAACCAAGCTGCAGGTTATCCGTATATTCAATAATGGTAAAGGGATAGGTGATGCGGTATGCTGCCAAAATAGGCAGATGCATCTCAAGACAATTAAACATAGTTAACTGCCATGTTAACAAAAAATCAACGAGTATCAGGCAGTTCACCGCTATCATTGCAATCAGATTTCTTTTTTGGAGCAAAATTATGAAAGTCACCACAGGCATTGTCGCGCAGACGCTGCACAGAGACGTTCCCAAATAAATCCCGAAAATACGGACAATATCCGGAATATAATTCCGCAGAAAAATCCCCCCTGCGACTGTATAGGCAGTGATGATCCCCGTCAATACCACGACAAACACCAGCGCAGAAGCAAGCTTTGACAAAAAAATCTTCCATTTTGGTACGCCAATCACCAGAACGTTTTTCAGTGTATGATTCCTCTGCTCCAGTTCAAACAAATTTAAAAGCAAGACGGAAAAAACAAATGGAATCACAAGAAAACTGCCAAACAGAACATTTGCACCGACCAAATTTCTAAAGGGATAATGATTTTTTATACAGAGCAGTGTGCCAAACGCAGGTATCAGGATACCGACTGCCCACAACACCCTTGCTGTCTTCTGACGCTTGAGTTTCTTCAATTCATTACGGCATATGTTAAGCAATCCCCTCACCTCCGGTTATCCTTTTAAAATAATCTTCCAGTGTATCACTGCATTTGTTAATGGCATCCACATAGATATTCCGTCCTGCAAGAAATCTGACAATTTCCTTTGTCTGTATCTCTGTATCAAAAATCTGAATACAGTCATTCCCCATAATCCGATAATCTCTGATCTGAAATTCCTCTTCCAGCATATGGGTAACTGTTTCTATCGAATCCACGGACAGCAGGATATAATGCATATTTCTTTTTTTCAATTCCTCATAAGGACTTTCTTCCAACAGAAGCCCTTTGTCAATAATTCCTATCCAGTCTGCCAAAAGCTCAATCTCTGACAGGATATGGCTTGACAGCAGAATCGTTTTCCCATAGTCCTGCGAAAGCTCCCTGATAAAATTCCTTGTTTCCATCACCCCAATTGGATCAAGCCCATTAACCGGTTCATCCAGTATCAGGACTTCCGGATCATGGATCATGGCTGCTGCAATCCCAAGCCGCTGCTTCATTCCAAGGGAAAATTCCGAAAAAAGCTTTTTATCTTTATAAGGCAGTCCAACCCTCCCCAAACTTTCTTTTACGGCATCCCGTTTTACATATCCCCGCAGATCCGCAAGAATTTCCAGGTTTTCTGTTGCCGTCAGGTTTGGATAAAACCCTGGCGCCTCAATCATGGCTCCTATCCGCCCCAAAAATTCTTTTTTGTTTCCCTCAAAAGGCTTTCCAAACATATGAACAGTTCCTTTTGATATCCTGGATAAACCTAGCAGCATTTTCATGATTGTTGTCTTTCCGGCTCCGTTCCTTCCCAAAAG
>CAMWJQ010000393.1 GCA_947174615.1 uncultured Lachnospiraceae bacterium | reverse complement strand
ATTTATTCGGACAACGATATATTGTGGATACACTGCATTTTCCGACAGCCCCATAACAATTGATTCATGTATGCTCACATTGAGCCTGCTGATACAAAAAGGAGTAACAAACGATGTTGACATTTGAAGTGATTAACGAATTAACCCTGAAAGTGACCTGCCGCGGAAATGACGTGCTGTTCACCAAAGCGGGTTCTTTTATCTGCGGCGAAAACGGCGGGCAGAAAAATTATAAATTTGAAAAGTTATTGCTCGGACCGCAGGAAAATGCAGGGCAGGCGCTGCTTGGCTCACTGCTGCGGCGCGTCACTGGAGAGAATCTCCCACTCATGAAAGTTATGATGAACGGAGACAGCATTACATACTATGCCAACCATGCCCAGCATGTCGTGGTATACCAGCTCCAGCCCGGCGAAGTGCTCTCCATCGAGTCAGAGAACATCCTCGCCTTCACCCCTGACTGTAAGTACGATGTGCGTTTCATCGGCTGCGGTGTCATCTCACAGAAAGGACTTGCCACCTCCACCCTGACCGGAACAGGTCCAAACGCATATGTCGCCATCCTAATCGACGGAAATCCTATTGTGTTGAGCAATGTGCAGACAGGCTCCACGCTTGCCGTTGACCCGGATGCGGTCGTGTGCTGGATGGGAAACGGCTACTGCGATCCTGATATCAAGATGGATGTAAACTGGAAAACCTTTATCGGTCAGACCTCCGGGGAATCCTACAGCTTTGAGTGGAATGCCCGCCAGCCTGTGACCGTAATCATCCAGCCGAACGAACGCGCAAGCGGCATCAGCCTTGGCATGGACGGCGGACGGCTCGGACACCGCCCCAATTAACACTTCTTCCAATGTATCTTTCAGCCATGCGCCAGTACGACTGCAAGCACAGATTCCGCAAAAATCTTTTCATCAGCGGGACATACCACATTCCCCCGAAACGAATAGTTCTGTGCAAGCGCTGGCGCGGCTATACCCAAGTCAGCCGCTTCCAGCATGGAACAGTCAAATTCACTGTCGCCTGCTGCGATTGTGTACGCTGCTCCCAAATACTCCCGAAATCTTTGAATCGCACTCCCTTTGCTCAATGCCTTGGGCACCACATACACCTTCACGCCGTTTTGGAACACATCCACCACTCCTGTATCCAGCTTTCTTTTCAAATCACAAACCACCTTCTCCGGTTCCTGACACTTTGTAAAGACAAACAACTCCCTTATAAAACGCAACTCAAAACTTCTTCTCGGCTCCTTCTCCAAAAGTGCCATCGCCAAATACAGCATCTCCCTGCTGTCCCGAATCTGTTCCAGCGAACCGCGGTACCACGCCTCATCCTCTCTGCCGTCAGCCAACAGTACACCCCCATTACAGACAAGCGCATAGGGTATGTTCCCGATGCCCAGATGAATCCGCTGGTACTGCTCCATTGTCCTTGTTGTCGTTGGAATCATCATAATCTGCTTTTCTTTGCGCTTTATTCGCTGCAAAAGCCGACCTGTTTCCCCTGTGATAAATGAAATTTCCCTCCCGTGGTAAACCTCGACGCAGTGTTTCTCCATTCCGATCTCATGCTGATACGAATAAATAATTGTGTTGTCCAAATCTGTAAAAAACAGTATCCTTGGCGTCTCCATATGCCCATCCCCTCAAGTTGTATCTCATACACTTCATTCTAAACGCTCTGTTTCTTTCCTGCAATATGTATTTCCACCAGCTCATCTGTACATCGAAAAGGGCTGTCGTAAAATACCGCCATTTGCTCACTATACCATAGGCAAACTGCATTTCACGACAGCCCTTTTTATCATACTCTACCAACTGCACTCATCCATTTCGCGACTGCATGGTTTCTTATTTTCTGTTGACAACAAGCTTTCTGATCATATCCGCAGGAATCATTGTCACCGCCAGCACTACAATCGTAATCCAGCCCTTGATGCCAAACGGCTCACAACTGAACATATTGCCAATCCATGTAAACGCCTCAAACGGTATCAATGCCGCATTGACAATCAATGCCTGTACTAAGATAATCAGCAAGAATACCTTCATAAATCCTGTATTCTGGTCCAGCCCCTTAAAGATTGCAAATCCATCATCTCTAACATTAAAACCATTAAACAGCGCACTCACGATAAACAGTACAAAATACCCTGTCAAATGCTGCTCTTCTGAATCAAACAAATCCACAAAGAACGGCGCTTTCAGATAGACAAAGCTCACAACTGTAAGCCAGAGTCCCATCGTGATAATCTGTGCCATCATCGGCTTGCTCACAATGCTCTCATCTCTTCTTCTGGGTTTCTCCCGCATGTACTTCTCAAGCGCTGGTTCGTTGCCCAGCATGATCGCACCGAGACTGTCCATAACGAGATTTACAAATAATAAATGTGTCACCTTGAGCGGTTCATCCACCCCAAAGAATGGTGCAATCGCACTGACAATCACTGCCGTGACATTGATCACCAGCTGGAATTTACAGAATTTCAAAATATTGTGGTAAATCGTTCTTCCGTACAAAATCGCGTCCTTGATCGACTTAAAGTTATCGTCAAGGATAACAATCTTTCCTGCTTCCTTTGCCGCCTCTGTACCGCTGCCCATCGCAAACCCAACATCCGCACGCTTCAATGCAGGCGAATCGTTCACACCGTCACCCGTCATGCCGACAACAAGGTTCATCTCCTGACAGAGCCTTACCATACGGGACTTATCTGTCGGCAGCGCTCTTGCAATCACACGGATCTTTGGTATAATCTTCTTCACCTCATCATCTGACATCTCATTCAACTGCGCTGAGGAAAGCGCCATCTCGTCATTGCCCTTTAACAAACCTGCATCCTTTGCAATCGCCACGGCAGTCTCAAGTCTGTCACCGGTGATCATGACAACCTGAATGCCTGCATTCTGCACTTCTTTAATGGCATCCCGCGCCTCTGGTCTCACATCATCGCGGATTCCTACCAGACCAATAATCACAATATCATCATTGATCTTACTCTCCACAAGCGGACTCTCAGAATAGCCAAACGCCAGCACACGCATGGCCTTTACCGCAAGCTCGTCAATCTTTCTGTCCAGGGCGGCCTTATCCATATCCCGAATATTTCCGTCCGCATCCAAATACTTTGTCGCTGCCGCAAGAAGCCGCTCCGGCGCACCTTTATAGAAGGTCTTACCCACATTGTCGATTCGTGCCTGACTGAATTTGTTCGTGGAATTAAACCCTTGCTGCGCCGTGATGACATACTCCTTGTTAGAAGCCAGTGTATTGAATGTATCTTCCCCGATAAATTTCATGAGCGCCTGATCCGTGGCATTGCCGCCGATTACCCTATGGGACGTATCAAACATAGACTGCGTATTTTTGCCGATTGCAAGGTCAATCAATCCCTTTACTTTACTGTGCCTGCTCAACTGCGAAATTTCAATTGAATTTCCATCTGCGCAGAAAAAATCAACCACTTCAAGCGATCCTTTTGTGATCGTACCTGTCTTATCACTGAAGAGAATATTTAATGAACCTGCTGTTTCGATACCTTCTGCCTTTCTGACAAGAACATTGTGATCAAGCATCTTGCTCGTATTTTGCATCAATACAAGCGAAATCATCAGCGGAAGTCCCTCCGGCACTGCGCAGACGATAATAACGACCGCAAGCGACACTGCATCCACAATATTCATAATAATATCCGGTATCGGCTGTGCAAAATATCCCGCTGCACCGCCATCAAATACCAGAATCGCATGCCCCAGATAAAACAGCGCAATAACGATAGCTCAGATATAGCCGAAAGTCGAAATCTGTTTTGCCAGCTTAGCCAGTTTCACCTTGAG
>CAMWJQ010000392.1 GCA_947174615.1 uncultured Lachnospiraceae bacterium | reverse complement strand
TTCCATCAGCGGAAGAGCTGATTTCTGTGCAGTGACGCCGAATGCGCCTACAGTGACTTTTGTGACGACATTGGACCAGGGAACAGCCAATTCCAAACTCTACTCTAAATTTGTTGTGGCGGCAGTACAGGGCGGTGCATTTGTGCCCGTCAGTCAAGAATTTTATATTACAAATCCAGAAGTACTTGCCACACACACTGCAGTGAACCCGGTTCCGCTTTCCATCAAAGGTATCACGGCGGACAATGCGGCGATGGTAGCTATGCCGGACCTTGGCGTACAGCATGCAAGCTATGAGATGGCAATCGACAGATTTTTCCAGCCGGGACCTGCGATTCCGTACAATTACAACGGAAAGACCTATAATTTCAATCAGGGAATCGTGGCAGAGTATGATATGGTGATGACCATTTTCGCGTCACAGCAAGTAGAAGTGACGATGAACCTTGTCAACTATTACAACGCGGCGACAGCGCTCACAGTAAAACCGTCAGGTCGTGTATCGGGTTACAGACATTATGCGTTCAACACAGACGAACAGCAGGGTGCAGAGTCGATCGCAGCGCTGATGTCCTTCCTCGCATCACGCTACAGCAATCCGGCGACGGGACTCATCACAAACTGGATTATCGGCAACGAGGTCAACAACAATAATCCGTGGTATTTTGCAGGAAATTTCAACGTGACAAACTTCACACTTGAGTATGAGAAGGCATTCCGTATGTGCTACAATGCCATCAAGAGTGAGAATGCCAACGCGAGAGTCCTCACCTGTATCGACCAGCGCTGGAACTGGGAGGACGGAACTGCAAACCAGTATGGTGCGAAAAAGTTTATTGACGCCTTCAATGTCGATGTGGCTTCTCACGGAAACATTGACTGGGGCGTGGCATGGCATCCGCATCCAGTACCTCTGACAGCCGCAAAATTCTGGGATATGCCGGCAAGTTACAAACAGCTGAATCTGATCGACCACACGCCGAACACGCGAATGATCAATCCTCAGAATATGGAAGTATTTACGAACTATATGAGTCAGCCTGCATTCCTTGCACCGAACGGACAGGTCAGATACATTATTATCTCCGAGATTTTATTTAACTCTATGACCTCTGACGAGGCGACACAGGCAGCGTCCTTTGCATATGCGTACAAGCTTGCGGAGAAGAATCCTCTGATCAAAGGCTTTATCGTACATAGGACTGTAGATAATGTCTATGAGAAAAATTCAGACAAGATTGCCTGCGGATTGTACAACTGTGACGGAAATGGTCTTGCGACCACACCGAAGATGATGTATGATGTATTTAAGTACATTGACACACCACAGTCAGCAGCCTACACACAGTTTGCGCTTCCGCTGATTGGCGCATCGAGCTGGTCGGCGCTTGGTGTCAATCCATAAAAACAGAAAAACGTATAATTAAATCCCCTGTGCACAGACAACAGATTTGTGCACAGGGGATATTTTTGCGTTATTACAAAGTGATTTCGTAATACATTGCATCATGCGTCAGGGCGCTCCGCTTTTTATAGTCAAACAGAATATAGGAGGGTGTTTCCAGCTTCTTGGACTGATCCGCAGGACATTTTTTCCAGACAGGGTAGGAAAACTGCTCAATGTGGGTCATCCGCATAAGCTGCACAGCGGTATAACCGTCATATTCGCTTAAGTATTGCGGCGCCTGTATCTCCTTCTCATAAAAACAGTGCACTTTGCCCCGATCGGGTTTGTAATCAGGGGAAAAGCCGGCTCTGCTTTTTAAATTTTCACGCAGATACAGATCAAAGGTGAGCAGTTCGGCAAACAGTGCACGCTTGCCCGCAGCAGCTGTACATGCGAAGTCCAGCAGTATCTGATAGCGGTAACTCCTAGAGGGTGTGCTGGTAAAAAATCCATTTGTACGATAGTAGTCTGCGAGCGCCTCATACATACAAAACGGTGAGGTGAAGTACTGCGCCAGTACGGGGAGCGTATGCGAAAACTGGTTGGAATTATAGTACAGCTCTACCATCTCCTCAATCCCCTTTAATTTCAGTAAATCGTTATAAGGAAGCCATTTGGTGTACAGCACCTCATAGGGCGGATTGGCGTTGTATACAATACCGTATTCGCTGGCGCGCTGCTCCATCGGGGAGCCCTTTAGCACTTTCAGGAAGCCAAGCTGCAGTTGGTCAGGCATCATCGCATACACCGTGTTGAACGAATCTGCGAAACTGTCATAATCCTCATATGGAAGTCCCGCAATCAGGTCAAGATGCTGATGGATATTCTGAAAGCTGTGTATGGCAGCCACCGTTTTGCCAAGTGTGTTCAGATCCATGTGGCGGCGGATCGCTTTTAAGGTCTTTTCATTCGCAGACTGTACGCCGATTTCAAGTTGAATCAGACCGGGGCGCATACCGCGCATCACTTCAAGATGTTCTTCCGTCAATAAATCTGCCGCAATCTCGAAGTGAAAATTTGTGACGCCATTGTCATTTTCTGCTAAGTATTTCCAAATCTGAAGCGCATGTTCTGAATTGCAGTTAAACGTGCGGTCTATAAATTTTACCTGCGGGACATGATTGCCCAGAAAACAGCGCAGTTCTGATTTTACGGTGTCCATATTGCGCAGGCGTACCCTCTTGTCGATGGAGGAGAGGCAGTAGGCGCACTGGAATGGGCAGCCGCGCTGGGATTCGTAGTAGAGGATGCGGTTCTGAAATGCGGCGGGAAAGGCTGCAGACGGAGCATACAGAAAGGGCAGACGGTTGAGATCCACAAGTCCGCGCTCGCCAGTAAATCCTTCTTTGCAGACAATTCCTTTTATATCAGATTGCGCCATCTTATGTTCCCAATAATAGCGCAGCAAGTCGAGAAATGTCTCCTCGCCCTCGCCGATCATGATTCCGGTAAGCTGGGGATAAGTATTCATCAAGCGCTCTGCATGAAAAGAAACCTCTGGTCCGCCAAGCCAGAGTGCGGTATCGGGCAGAACCTTTGGCAGTTCTGACAATAGCTTCTGAACCGTTTCCCAGTTCCAGATATAACATGAAAAAGCGGCAACCTGTGGTTTTTGCCGATAGATCTCGGCGAGAATGGCTTCTGCAGGCTGGTTGATCGTGTATTCTGCAATCTCGAGGACACAGCCGCTAGGACGATCTGGATAGTACTTGTCCGCATAAGCTTTTAGGCTGTAGACCGCAGGATTGGAATGGATGTATTTGGCGTTGATTCCGATTAACAAAACTTTGCCGGGGATGAATGTATGCATATAAATACTCCTTTGAAGTGTGATATGGCTCTGGATTTATTATAACAGAAAGCGGTCGAGTTGGGTACTGTTTTGGAGCGTTGACAAGCACACAGGTTTATGAACTGTTACTTTTCACACCCACTACTTTGGCGTAGGTGGGAAAAGTAACCGCTCATGCAACAGTTTCTAAGCAGGGAGAAGCTTGCGCTGGAAAAAACATCGAAAATAGTATAAAATGTAAAAGAAGATTTTCGAATGGGGGAACGAACAATGTATAAAATTTTTATTGTTGAGGATGACGAGATGATCGCAGCGGGATTAAAACGTCATCTGGAGAGCTGGGGTTATGCCGTCGAATGTGCACAGGGATTGGGAAATGTCATGCCGGAGTTTGTTCGGGCGTCGCCGCATTTGGTTTTGATGGATATCAAACTTCCATTTTACAACGGGTATCACTGGTGTAGTGAGATTCGGAAGATTTCCAAGGTGCCAGTCATCTTTTTGTCCTCAGCAGCCGACAACATGATTATCGTCATTGCTGTGAATATGGGCGTGTATGATTTTATTGCGAAGCCTTTTGACTTTTATGTCCTCACTGTAAAAATAC
>CAMWJQ010000391.1 GCA_947174615.1 uncultured Lachnospiraceae bacterium | reverse complement strand
GATCTGTTCAGGATTGATCTCACTCCGGCAGTGGCGCTCCTGCATTTCAAACCCCAGACGTTCACACAGACGTATGGATGGACGATTCTTTTTATTGATATAACAACAGTACCGCTGCTGTCCCAGCTCCTGAATCCCATAAGAGAGGATTGCACTGCACGCCTCATACCCATAGCCTTGGTGCTGATATGCCACACCCAGCATAAATCCCAGTTCCAGCCCTTCAAAGCCCTCATTGTTTTCCAGCCCAGCCCTTCCGATAACCTGACCGCTCTTCCTATGCTCAAGAACCCACATACCATATCCATAAAAACCATACACATTTTTAATGTAATCTCTTGTGTAGGCGATTTCCTGCTCCGGATCAGCAAACAGCGGCTCCATGTACGCTGTGACACTCGCATCGCGGTACAGCTCATACAGCTGCGGCACATCCTCCACCGTGATCTCCCGAATCCGCACTCTGGGTGTCTTGACAATTTCCCAAGGCATATCATGAAAACGTCTGTAAACCCTGTCAAGATACCGCGCATCAATATCGCTCAGCCGCTCTACACAGTAAGAGCCGCTCGGAAAGCGCTGTTCCCTATTCTGATCGTTTAACCAGACAATATACGGTGTTCTGCTGGCGGCAAGACACGCTGCCTCCGCGGCATCCTCTGTGATCCGAACTTCATTCATCGTATCCATCTGCGTTAATTCCCTCAAAATATGCCCACATCCTAATGCGAAACTTCATGTTGCATGCCTTCTGCAAAATCCAAGCCTGACTCTGCCTAGGGACAATCAAATCATCCACTGTCAAACCAAGAATCCTGCTGAGCATATACAGATTATCGACCGAGGGCAGCGGCCGTCCCCGAATCCACCGATAGATGGGCTGCGGACAGGACAGCCCCAGTTTCTTTTGTATCTCACGGATGGTATATCCCTGCTTCTTGATCTCCCTTTTCACAACCTGTCCCGTCATGATTAGATCGATTGTTGACTCCTTCGTCTTTATTTTTTCATTTGTCATGCTGCTGTTGCCCTCCTGTACCTTCCCACATCGTGCCACACCCTTTTAAGCACTTCTTAAATGCCGTGGGCAGTGCAATCTCATGTGTGAGCTGTTTCTCTGTGACCCATGTCAGTCCATTGTCTGTTCCCACAGCGCTGCACATTGCAGCCCAGCAGACCATATGCCATTCCATATGTGTAAAAATATGCTTTAACGGCGGTCTGCCTGAGGAAACCTCCCTCAATTCCCTAAGCTCTATATTTTTTTCCGCAAACGCTTGTCTGATCTGTTTGGCAGTCAGGATGCCGTCGATGTTTGGCAGCTCCCACATCCCTGACAAAATACCCTGCGCACCGCGCTTTCTAAGCGCTATTTTATCCTGATTTATCAGTATTAGGACTGTCTTGTGCTCCGTTTTCCGCTGCGGTTTCTTCTTTTTGACGGGATACTGCATCTGTGTACCCTGCCTGTGCGCACCACACAGTGCTTTTAGCGGACAGCCCCTGCACAGCGGCTCACCGTTTGGCACGCAGACCACTGCCCCCAGCTCCATCAGACTCTGCGTGAAATCCCCCCGCAGCTTAGGCGGATAGACGTTCTCAAGCATCTCTGTGACTTGTCTGCGGACCTTTGCGTCCATTATGTCACGCCTGTCCTGCGTGAGTCTAGTAACCACGCGCAGCACATTCCCGTCCACCGCTGCCCGTGCCTGCTCAAAGGCAATGGACGATACGGCGCCTGCCGTGTAGTCTCCGATACCCGGCAGTCCGCGGATTGCCTCATACGTCTCCGGAAACCTTCCATCGTAGGACGCGCAAATCATTTGTGCCGCTTTCTTGAGGTTTCTTGCGCGCGAATAATACCCCAGTCCCTCCCACAGCTTCAATAATTCGTCGTCCCCACACGACACAAGCGCTGCAACGGTGGGGCAACGCTCTATAAAACGCCGGTAATATGGAATGACGGTCTCCACCCGTGTCTGCTGCAGCATAATCTCTGACACCCACACTTTGTAGGGGTCTTTGGTCCCACGCCACGGAAGCTGTCGGTGGTCTGCTTCATACCACGCTAACAACGGCGCGACAATCTGATCCAGTTGACTGTACTCCATCTATTTGTCTCCTGTTTTCTTATACTTTAATATCATTATACATTCATCAAACTATGATAACAACTCCCAGTTTTTCGTTTTGAACAGGAATTTTTTTGAATATGGGAAATATCTTTAAATAAGAACGGATCTGAACAGGAAGCGAAATGATGAAGATTCTGAAAAGTCCTAAAAATATGAAACCTCTAAAAAAACCAAATCTGATAAAACTGGCGCTGCTGGTTCTTCTCCTCTCCGCCGCCTTTCTGGCTGGCAGAGGCGCTGCTTATGTCAAATACGAAAAATTAGACGAGTGGTTTGTCCCCGCAAGCGGGAGCGCCGGCGCCGAAAACTGGGGGCTTGGCTTCGGGCAGGAGGGCACCCAGCCCACCGGAAATGCCTCTGTCGAGGAACTCAAACAATACGACGCCCACTATGTAGGGGACAGTTCAGAGAAAGTCATCTATCTGACCTTCGACGCCGGATTTGAAAACGGAAACACGCAGCCGATTCTTGATGCCCTGAAAAAACATCAAGTACCGGCAACCTTTTTCGTGGTGGGTCATTATCTGGAATCCGCCCCCGAACTGGTAAAGCAGATGGTGTCAGACGGGCATTTTGTAGGCAACCACACGTATCACCATCTGGATATGTCCTCCATCTCCTCCAAGGAATCCTTCGAGAAGGAAATGCGGGATGTCGAAAAGAAATTCAAGGAGATCACCGGCACGGAGCTGGCGCGGTTCTACCGTCCGCCGCAGGGAAAATACAGCACCAATAACCTCGCGATGGCAAAAGAACTTGGCTATGATACTTTCTTTTGGAGTCTTGCCTATGTGGACTGGTATCAAGACAAACAGCCCACCAAGGAGGAAGCCTTCAAAAAACTGCTGGGGCGTATCCATCCCGGCGCCATCGTCCTCCTGCACAGCACCTCCAAGACAAACGGTGAGATCTTGGATGAACTGCTGACCAAGTGGGAGGAGATGGGCTATACCTTCCGCACTTTGGAGGATTTCTGACTGCCTCAGCGCAGTCAGGAATCCCCCTCAAGCAGCTCCAGATAATTTCCCTTGTCAATGTGCATCATCGAGATGCGGTTCTGGTATCTCCTGAATCCATATACACAGTCCACGTTTTGTATCAGGGACTGAAGGCGCTCATCAGGGACGCAGACAATCAGCTGTAAGTCCATCTTCCGCGCATATTTCAGGCAGACAGCGCTCCGCTCCTGATCCATCTTGGAAAACGCCTCGTCTAACAGCACCAGTTTAATCTTGGAGTCGCGGCTGCTCTGTGAATGATAGAGCATGGCAAAGCCTGCAAGCAGCGCCACATACTTTGGATTCTGTCCCTCGCCGCCGGAGTCCCTTCCTGCCATCTCATCTACATAATTCTCCCGTATCACAGTCCCGTTCTCATCTGTCACCTGCTCGTACATGCTAAATGACAGGTAATTTCTGTAATCGGCATACGCCTCCATATCCCGCAGACGCTGTTCGCGGAGTCTGCCGTCCTCCTCCCGCACCGGCATGAATTTATCTGTCAGAAGCTGAAGTTTCTGCTCGTATTTCTGGTAAAATTCATCCTCCCCGAGACTAAGCTGCCCCTCTGTCATATGGGAGCCTGTATTTTTGCTGTCAAGCTCCGGCGCGGTCAGCAGCTCATAAAACTGTCCCCGATCATCTTTGGCAGGCACGATCTTGATCTGGTAAGTGCTGTCCGCACAATTCGTCTGTCGAACGAGTCTGTTGATGTCGA
>CAMWJQ010000390.1 GCA_947174615.1 uncultured Lachnospiraceae bacterium | reverse complement strand
GGCATATACACAGGAGGATGTAATTCAATTTGCAAACGAAATACACGCAGATATGGTGCTTGGAGTACAGATAGACAAAACGCAGGAACCGCAGGCATTTATGACAGGAGTGTGCAACTCAGTGTACTTTATACCGGTTTACAATAGTGCAGCTTTGTCCGTAATGATGGCAGAAGCCTTTGCGGAGATTACAGCGGTGCAAATGAAAGGATTTGAGGAGGCAGGCAGCAGTGATGTGCTGGTGTCGGAAGCCACTGTGCCGTCAGCGCTTATCAAAATATCGTTGACGCAGAAGGATATGGAAAGTGTTGAGAGTGAATATCAATTGGATGCGAAAGTAGTATCAGCGCTGGAAAAGACAATAGATGAAGTGGTAAAACATTATATAAAAATGGAGGAAATGAAAAATGAAAGTTGACAAAATTATCTTTGCGACAGGAAATGCTGGTAAAATGAAAGAGATACGAATGATCATTGCAGATCTTGACGTTGAGGTACAATCTATGAAGGAGGCAGACATTCAGGCAGAGATCGTTGAAGATGGCGAGACATTTGAAGAGAATGCCCGGATCAAGGCACAGGCAATTGCACAGGAACTGAAAGCGCGGGGAGAACAGGCAGTCGTTCTCGCAGACGATTCGGGACTTGAGATTGATTATCTGAACAAAGAACCGGGAGTTTACTCTGCTAGATATATGGGGGAAGATACATCTTATACCAAAAAAAATGCCAGCTTGATACAGCGGCTTGAGGGTGTTCCAGATGAGGAGCGCACAGCGCGGTTTGTATGCGTGATCGCAGCGGTATTTCCTGACGGCAGAATGTTTGAGACCAGAGCGGCGATTGAGGGGAGAATCGGCTATGAGGAAAAAGGGGAGAATGGCTTTGGCTATGACCCAATATTTTATCTGCCGGAATACGGCATGTACTCCGCAGAGCTTGCACCAGAAGAGAAAAACCGTATCAGCCACAGAGGAAAAGCGCTTGAAGAAATGAAGAAGATTTTATTGATGGAACTGTAGTTCTAAAAGGCATATGGATAGTGCTTCCGCGCTGTGAATTTGCAATAGCATCTAAATTTGCGGGTGATTGAAGCATGGAGGATTGTTATGAAAATACTTATTGTCAGTGATACGCATCGAAAAAATGAAAATTATATGAAAGTATTGCAAAAGACAGGCAGGCTGGATCTGGTTATTCATCTGGGAGATCTCGAGGGAAGTGAGGATACCATTCAGGAGGCCGCAGGCTGTCCTGTGGAGATGGTTGCGGGAAATAATGATTTTTTTTCTAATTTACCTTCAGAAAAGACTTTACAAATAGGTAAATATTGTGTTATGATAACACACGGTCATCATTATTACATCAACATGGGAAATGAGATGCTGAAAAAGGAAGCCGTTGTCCAAGGTGCAGATATCGTGATGTATGGTCATACGCATAGACCAGTGATTGATATTTCATCTCAGATTACGGCGCTCAATCCGGGCAGTTTGTCTTATCCGAGACAGGAGAACAGGAAACCATCTTATATTATCATGGAACTTGATGAGCGCGGAGAAGCAAAATATGAGCTGAAGTATTTGGATTAAGACACTTATAGCAAAAAATGTAAAAAAGAAGAAAAATAATTAAAAAAAGTATTGACACAAACATAAAAGTAATATATAATAAATTTCGTCGCTGTGAGAAATAATAAAATGAAAATAAGCTGCCGGGGTGTGGCTCAGCTTGGCTAGAGCGCCTGGTTTGGGACCAGGAGGTCGCAGGTTCGAATCCTGTCACCCCGATTGTCAAAATACTATATGAAGAAGTCAATGAGTCAGTGATACTGACTCATTATTTTGTACATCCAAGTCTGCCTTTTTAGGGTATTTGGAAGATCCGTTCAGAAAACGGCATCTTTGTGTCTGCGCTATAGCGATAAAAGCGCGGAGTCGGAAAGTGTAGGATGCGTTTTTTACAGGCGAAAGAAAAGCTATTCCTGATACAATATCATTATCAAAAGACTTCTTCAATAGAACAGTGATTGCTGTTGTTTCGGAAATCAGGGTTTTATATTTATCTTCCAGAGTATCAAATCCGCAGAAAAATATTTTGAAAAGCTGTGAAAAGGCGTTCGAATCCTGTCATCAACTCGTCGCCAGGGAGACTTATAAATATGGATAGCGCACGCATTTATGTAGATCTAAACGAAATGGTTACGGAAGATATTTTCCTGTTATCCAGGGAGGATACCAAGGCGGACTCCCTGGGCAATATCGTTACTTTTTATGACCGGATGCCGGTTAAAATATATTCTGATGACGCTTCCTCCACCGGCGAAACAGACCACCTGATTGCGGAAGGTATTGCCATAAGATACGATTTGAAGAGCCGTCCCGGCTGGGAACATGTGAAATGGTGTGTCCGTATTGCTTGGAATACCCTTATGCACGAATCAGATTTAAAATTTCTACAGCTACTGCCGGAGGAAATTAAAAAGCATTCTGATGATTTACCGGCTCTCCGGGCATGTCTGATGGATTTTAAAAGTCACGGAATGAGCAGGGACAGCATGCTGGATAATTTAGAGAGGTTAAAAACCCAAAGTGCATTTCAGACAAAAGATGTTTTGTCTGATTTAATGGATTTTGTCGTCGGCTGGTGCAATCCGGTCTTGTCCATTTATAATGGGACTGGTCCCACGCCATGAAAGCTGTAATATTGTGTCCAAGCCATCAGACAGGATATTATACTCACAAACCCTAAGATTCACCAATTCCTGCACGGCACATGCTCCATAGTTGGGCAGCATGTACCGTGCAGGAAGGAAAAACTAAACAATTGCGAGTACAAATAAAAATAAGGAGTTGCCTATGTCAAAAGATATTCCGGTCAATCCCATGGACTTATATCATGGATGCCTGTTTGCTGCCGTTATCCACGCCATTCTGGTGGGCGAATATCCGGAGTTAAGCTATGAACACTCCTGGGACGGCTTCAATTACTCCCTGAATAACTCCCAAGGGTGCAGGGGGACTGTCACGTTCCACCCCCAGTACATCGTGGCAGTATTTCAGGATATTGCAAGGATCATCCCCGGCAAAAGCGCATATGACTGCCTGCACGGTATGCCGGAGGATATTTTACGGATTGCCGAGTCGGAGGCCCTGCAATATGTTCTGGTGGACAGCGGCGGGGAGATAAAGCCTGTCATAACCGCCGCATTCTGGGGAACGTGGGAGGAACTTACCGGATGCCAGAGATGGAGCGACATTCTGGAAAACGGGGGGTATATCCTGGAAAACCAACTCCTGCCCCATCGGCAGTCCCTCCTGCAGTGGGATGATTATTACGGCATGACGTCCGGGCAGATGGAATTGGCCGAATCACTGTTTGCAAGAAAAATCGCGCATGCAGAGGAAGCTATCTTCCTGACCCCGAAAGAAACAGAGAATTTATATGGTGATTTTGCGGAATGTGCGGTAGCTTTGCAGGAACTGGACATTTATCTTCCTCCCCACTGCCAATTATCCCAGGGCAGGCCGCAGGATATTTGACCCTTGCGGCTTTCACCCAATATACCTGCGGCAAGTCCTTCCGGCACATTGCCCGCAGGTATAAGAAACGTCCATTTATTTGAAATAGAACGGTTTTTAATAGACAGGAAGAAGTTTGGAAGTAAAACTTCCAAATACTTATCGGTGCAATACCGCAGGCGCAGCCAGCGGTATGCAGGAATAAGGAAAGTTTGGATGTTGCACATCCATTATTGATTGACGCAATAACACGGGCACAGCCCGCGTTATGCAGGCAGAGGTAAAAGTTTGGATGTTGCACATCCATTATTGATTGACGCAATAACACGGGCACAGCC
>CAMWJQ010000389.1 GCA_947174615.1 uncultured Lachnospiraceae bacterium | reverse complement strand
ACAAAGGGCGGCGTCGTGACAGCAGAGTTTACGACACAGAATGAGGCAGTGAAAGCGGCAATCGAGGCACAGGCATCCCAGCTCAGGGCAAATCTTGAGGAACAGGGCGTCAAGATTGAGGCGATTGAGGTATCCGTGGAAAGCCATCAGATGGAGCGGAATCTTGACAAGAATGGTCAGGAGCAGCAGAGACAGGCACAGGAGCAGGAGGCACAGCGCATCCAGGGCGTGCGCAGACGCAGCAGCATCAATCTCAGGGCATTTGCCGATGGGGAGGAACTTGAAGGCGAGATGCAGGGAGCAGATGATGCGACAAGGATAGCTATGGAAATCATGGCAGCAAACGGAAACACGATGGATTTACTGGCATAATATTGAAAGTGAAAAAATAAAAGAGAGGTGAACATATGGGAAGTTTAATAGCGCCGGTTGGTGAGGACGGCAAATTACAGACACATACTGCATCGGGAGATTCCCTCAAAAAAAATGCAAAAAATAAGAATGCAGTGGACAGTGACATGTTCCTGACGCTTCTGGTAGCCGAGATGCAGAATCAGGACCCGCTGGAGCCTACGAGCAATACGGAGTGGGTATCGCAGTATGCGACCTTCACACAGGTTCAGAAGATGGGCGAAGTGGCAGACGCAGTTGACGTACTGCGGGCAAACAGTCTGATTGGCAAGGAAGTACTGATGACAACAACGAGTGAGAGCACCGGAGAGGTGAAGACGATACAGGGTATTGTTGACTATGTTGTCATGGAGGAAGGCAAGCCATTGCTTGTAATCAATGATGCGAAGTATTCGCTCAGTGATCTGGATACGATTGTCAGCACAGAATACTCTCAGGCACATGAGAAGTACAGTACACTCAAAGGTATGATTGACGCGCTGCCGAATGTGGCATATGCGGATGATACATACAAGAATGTAATACAGGGTGCGCTGGATTACTACAACACCATGAGCGACTATGAGAAGAACTATATGGAAATCTATGGTCATGACCAGATGGAGAAGTTCACGGAATGGAAGCTCGAGCTTGAGAAACTGGGCGTGAAATTCGAGGATACATCCAAGGAGGACAATAAGACTTCACTTGATGATATCTTAGACAGCTTTAACAACAAGATGAATGCAATTCTTGACAAACTCAGTATGATGGCAGGTGATAAGACAGAGAAACCGGATGGGGATTCCGGCGATGATACAAACAAAGATTCTGAGAGTAGCAAGGACGATACAGACAAGACAGAGACTGCATAGCATCTTGAGAACAAAGGCTTTATGGCAAGGAGGAATGCATGATGAATATAAACAACAGTCAGTTCCTTTCCATTGAACAGCTACAAAATCAATATCTCAAACAGCAGAAGGTCAATTCGGAGAGCAAAGCCGCTCAGGGCATGAGCTTTGGAGAAATCCTTCACAAGCAGCAGTCACAGGGCGCGCAGACCGCGGAATCCGTGAGATTTTCGAAACATGCGGCAAACAGACTGAGCGACAGGAAGATTGAACTGACCAATGAACAACTGGAAAGGTTGAATGATGGTACGAAGAAGGCAGGCGAGAAAGGAATCCGGGATTCTCTGGTGCTTGTGGACCAGCTTGCATTTATCGTAAATACAAAGAGCAACACTGTCATCACTGCGATGGATCAGACAGAGGCAGACGAAAATATTTATACCAATATTGACGGCGCCGTGATTATCTAATACAGGATGTTGAGACAGAGCCGGACCTTTTAAGGAGGCTTACAGATCCCCGGAATGACGGATGGGGAAGATAATGAATACGGCAATATGATTTAGGAGGTCACTTAATTATGATGAGATCACTTTACTCTGGTGTATCAGGTCTGAGGACCCACCAGACAAGAATGGACGTTATCGGTAACAATATCGCAAACGTAAATACAACGGCATACAAGGCAAAGACCATGAACTTTTCCGATATGCTCTATCAGACGACGCAGGCTGGTACAGGCGCAAATCCAAGAAACGGCACAGGCGGTACGAATCCCAGACAGATCGGTCTCGGTGTAAAGGGCGCAGCCATCAACACCAGCATCACAACAGAAGGTGCAAACCAGTCTACCGGAAATCCCTTCGACTTAAAGATTTCCGGTGAGGCGTTCTTTGTGGTAAGTGACGGTACGAGCACTTATTATACAAGAGATGGATCATTTGATGTGGACGACTATGGAAACCTTGTTATGGCAAGTACAGGCTTTATCGTACAGGGCTGGGGCGTTGACAAAGAAGGCAATATCGTACAGGGTACAGTGGGACCGCTGAATGTCACAGCGAGCAATGAGGCGCTTCCTGAGGCGACGACAACAGGTAGGATAACGGGTATTATTGATTCGAAAGCTTCTGAGCTTGAGACAGAGAATGGCTATCAGGTGACGATGGGGATTTATGATAATGCAGGATATACATATGATTTGAAATTCGGTATCCTGCCAGCGACAAACCCTGCTGCACAGAAGGAAAGAAAGATTACCAATACAGAGAATGTATATAAGATGCCGCAGACCATCTATCAGGCAGATATCTCTGATATGAAGTTTACTTATAATGACAGGGAACTTGTGACGATTGACTCGCCGGAAGTTACAGATCAGTTGATAAAAGATATCTGGGATGAAATACATGGTAAAGCTTTTGCAAATAAAATAACAGATGGTCAACATACGTTTGGACAATCAGATAGGATTTATGTGAATTTAAAGAATTTCTTTGAGAATAATCCTGAATTAAAAGAGAAAGTTGACAGTTCAAGTGAATTGTTAAAGATGGAAAGAATTCAGGTAGACTTTACAGGAAAAGTAGGTTTTGTGGCAGACAATAAAACTGAGTATCCTGTTAAAAAATCCACTGTAATTGATGAAGATGTTGTTAAAATCTTATATGATGGACCTACTGCAAACGGAAGTTTTTCTTCTTATACCCTAAATGGTGCAATGGCAGGAGCAGGTGGAACGGCAAGTGTTATCGCTACAGCACAAACTTATATTGATGATAAGGGCGAGAGCGTTACTGTTTATAAGTATGAAGTAAACGTAAACGGAACTAAATCAGAATTGCAGGTAACATCACAACAGTCCGACGCGATGCAGAAACTGTTACAGCTCAAGATTGGAGAGGGAATCAGGAACCAGTATACGACGCAGGAAATGATTGCCGATACCAATAATGTCATACCAGGTGAGTTTAAGATTAAGTTATTGGGTATGACAGACTCGAACGGAAATGAGGTCAGTGAAATAGACAGCATTCTTGAAGATAGCGAGTATACCGTGATGTATGATACAGGTACTGGAAAGTTTAAGTATGTAGGCTCTGACGGCAATGACTCCTTTACAGTGAACCTGAGTACAATCAACAGCAGAGGCAATTTCTCAAATCTGACGATAGATATGTCTGGGACAAAGAACGTAGGTAATGAGAATAAATGTTCACTCAGCGGCAAGAAAACAGATGGAGCCCCAGTCGGCAAAATGACAGGCGTTTCGATCGGTACAGATGGTTTGATTAAGGCATTGTACAGCAACGGCGTACAGCAGAATCTCGGTCAGATTTGCGTAGGTTCATTTCCGAATGCGATGGGTCTTGAGAATGCAGGCGATAATCTCTATCAGGTAACAGCCAGCTCAGGAGATGTATCTATCGGTGATATCAAAGCAGATGGTATCGGTGTTATCACCACAGGCGTCCTCGAGATGTCAAACGTAGATCTCTCCCAGCAGTTTACCGATATGATTACAACCCAGAGAGGTTTCCAGGCAAACAGCCGTATCATCACAACCTCCGATTCACTGCTTGAAGAACTTGTAAATCTCAAGAGATAATCATATAAATAGTCAATGATAAGAATAAACTGGAC
>CAMWJQ010000388.1 GCA_947174615.1 uncultured Lachnospiraceae bacterium | reverse complement strand
CCCCTTTATTTATAATTTCATCCTAATAATATGATATTCTGAATAATAAGTTATGGATAAAAGTATTTGCCGGAGGGAAAAATATGGATAAAAATGGAAAAAATACGCATAAAAAAGTCAAAATGCACAAAATTATATTTGCGATCAGCGCAGCGGGTGTCGCAGGGCTTAATATCGCTTCGTGGCAGAGCGTAACTTTTAGCGACTGGTATATCAAAACTATTTTTCCGATCTGGCTGAATACCTATGCGCGTCTCACCAGCAAGTTCCCTTTTAGCGTCGGTGAGATTATGCTGATTCTTGCGGTGGCGCTGACATTGTTTGGCATCGTATTTAGCATTGTGAATCTGGTCTGCCGCAAAAGATTTCGGCGGGCAGTCCGCTGTTTTGGAAAGTTTTATACATGGACAGCATTAGCTGTATGTTATGTTATGACCCTGAATTGTTTTATCCTGTATCATAGTTCTAGTTTTGCTGAGAAATATCTGGAAAAAGATCCCGCAGGGAAAATAATGGTGGTCAGCAATTCCGATCATGCAGTCGCACAGGCGGCAACAGAGAGAAAATATACGAAGAGAGAGATCGCCGTTCTAAGAGATTATATCGTTGAGAAATGCAACGAGCTGGAAAAGCAGGTTGTTCATGACGATTATGGAGACATCTACTATGATGGAGATTTAATTGAAGCTTCGCGGCAGGCGATGATGAAGCTCGGCGAAGAGTACGACCAGCTTGCAGGATTTTATGTGACCCCTAAGTATCTAAGCTTTTCTGAGTTTTTTAGCCAGCAGTACATAATGGGATATTACTTTCCATTCTCTATGGAAGCAAACATTAATTCAATCATGTATATCACCAATGTGGCTCCGACAGTCTGTCACGAGCTTGCACATACAAAGGGGTTTATCTACGAGGACGATGCGAATATGATTGGTTTTCTGGCATGTATTCATTCAGACGACCCGTTTTTGCAGTATTGCGGCTATCTGAGTGTGCTCAGTTATGTCAATAGTGATTTTTATGAGTCTATTGGAAGGAATCAAAGTGCATATCAAAGTCACGTAAGGATACGCGACGCAGTTGCGGATGATAATATTTTTTTGACAAGAGAGGAGTGGCAGACTGTCGAGAAGAAGGCTGTTGTCAAGACTTCCACAGTGAAGAAAGTCTCGAATAAACTGATGGATACAACGCTGAAATTAAATGGCGTGGAGGAGGGCATACTTCAGTATAACAATGTTGTCGGATTGCTTTTGGCATACTATGACGGAGAACTGTATTGATCGTGTGTGTAAAAATGAATGTCGGTGCCCATAGAAACTGGGTACCGGCAAAAGGGAGGCAGTTATGGGAGATCTGATCTCATATGTATATGAATTTGGCGGTTTCACCTTTACGGAGAAACCTTTTTGTGAGATTGATGGACTTGTTTTTGCCCATCTTTCTTATTTTATGTTTGGCGGGATTGTTCCCGGAATCAATGACAATATGCCAGCTATTGCGCTGTGTGATGTGGCACAGCGGATGGACTGGCATCATTTTATATCTGTTAAATGGGAGTTGGACAAGAATCGGGAGCTTTTTTATAAAGTGGCTTTTTCGCGGCGTTACCGCAACACAAAGGCAAATTTTTATGTGGAGGAGATGGATGCAAAGGAGGGCGTACAGTTTTGTGCAGTGACATTTCTCCTTGGAAATGGAGATACGTTTGTGTCTTTTCGCGGGACAGATGATGCGCTGATTGGGTGGAAAGAAGATTTCTATATGGCATACCGCACACCGGTGGGCGCTCAGTTAAGAAGCACAGAGTATCTTCATCAAGTGTCAAAGCTGCTTGCCAGAAAGAGGAATCTCAGATTTTATCTGGGAGGACATTCGAAGGGCGGAAATCTGGCAGTGTATGCAGCAATGACCTGCGATGAGGATGTAAAGCGCAGAATTGGGAAAATATATAATATGGATGGACCGGGATTCAGACCGGATTTTATGGATACACTGGATTATGACGGCGTCAAAGACAAAATCTTAAAAATTGTTCCAGATGAGTCCTTTGTGGGAATGCTGATGGAGCAGAAGGAGGACTATGAGCTGATCAAGAGTACCGAGATCGGTGTGCAGCAGCACATCTGTTTCTCATGGTGTGTCGAAGGCGATCGCTTTGAGCGCTCACATGCACAGCAGCCAAAGAGAAAAGAGTTGTATGACCGCATCAACAATTGGATCTTTGCGCTGGACATCGAGCAGGTAGGAGATTTTATCGAAAGTCTGTTCAGAATGATAGAGATTACGGAGGCAAAGACGCTGACAGACTTAAAGAATGTGAAAGGGGGAGAGATTGCCAAAAAACTCCACACGATGATACAGGAGTATGCGGGAATGAACGAGGAGACCAAACAAGTCTTTTGGGAGATCGGAGGATTTATGATCGAGGTGCTCGCCAAAGACCAGCAGGAGCGCATCCGACGATGGAAAACATTCGAAAAGATCAGACAGCGGGTGGAGCATTGATTCGGAAATGTAACCATTTTCATAAAAACACTAAAATAGACCAGAAAAGACGAGAAAAGACAGTTGACTTCTTACGTAAAACAGTATAAAATTTTTGATGTAAGCACTTACAAGAGAAATTTTTAGTTAAGGTGTTATTTTTTATAGGAAGTGTTTTACGGCACTTTTGAGCGTGCTGATCGAAGCGGATATAAATGGAGGAATGATAATCATGGCAAAAAAAGTAGTAACTATGGGTGAGATTATGCTGAGGCTCTCTACGCCCAACAATGAAAAGTTTATTCAGGCGGACGAGTTTGACATCAACTATGGCGGCGGAGAGGCAAATGTGGCGGTGTCGCTGGCGAACTATGGACATGATGCAGACTTTGTGACAGCAGTTCCAGACAATGAGTTAGGAGCATGTGCGATCGCCGCCTTGAGAAAGTATGGTGTGGGCACTTCAAACATCGCAAAGTGCGGAGAGCGCTTAGGTATTTACTATTTGGAAACCGGTTCTGCGATGAGACCCTCGAAGGTTGTGTACGACAGAGCACACTCATCCATCTCTACGGCAACTGCGGCAGATTTTGATTTTGACAAGATCTTTGCGGGAGTTGACTGGTTTCACTTTACAGGGATTACACCTGCTGTATCAGATGCGGCGGCAGTACTTACAGAGGAGGCGCTGAAGGCAGCTAAAAAGCATGGCGTAAAGGTTTCTGTGGACTTGAATTTCAGAAAGAAGCTGTGGTCCTCGGAGAAGGCGCAGAAGGTTATGAAAAATCTGATGCAGTATGTCGATGTCTGCATTGGAAACGAGGAGGATGCGGAGCTTGTGCTGGGATATAAGCCGGGCAATACAGATGTCACAAGCGGAGATCTTGAGCTTGCAGGATACAAATCCATCTTTGAGCAGATGGTTGCAGATTACAACTTCGAATACTGTATCTCTTCTCTTAGAGTCAGTCATTCGGCTTCAGACAATGGCTGGTCTGCATGTATTTATTCAAGAGACACAAAAGAATTTTATCACTCTAAAGAATACCGCATTCATCCTATCGTAGACCGTGTCGGCGGCGGCGATTCCTTTGCGGGCGGTGTGATCTGCGGGCTGTTGGATGGCAAGGACTTCAGGTCGGCATTGGAGTTTGGCGTGGCAGCTTCTGCGCTGAAACATACGATTCCGGGGGACTTTAATTTTGTTTCAAGAAAAGAAGTGGAGACACTTGCAGGCGGAGATGCCTCTGGACGCGTACAGCGTTAGGAACGGTTTCTTGGAAAGAGATAACGGGAATAAACAGCATTCGTCAAAAGTGAGCGGCTGTTTATTATCAAAAAATACATAGGTACATAAAAATATACACATTCAATATCAAGATACAATATCTATCTTAGGAGGAA
>CAMWJQ010000387.1 GCA_947174615.1 uncultured Lachnospiraceae bacterium | reverse complement strand
GTACCCTCTTACCATTGATGTTGGATAGATATTAGAATTGCGCCCGATGACAGTACCCGGATTCAGCACACTGTTGCAGCCGACCTCCACATTGTCACCGAGCATTGCGCCCATTTTTTTCAGACCTGTCTCGATACTCCCATAAGGGGACTTGACAACCACAAGCGTCTTGTCACTCTTAACATTGGAGGTGATCGAACCAGCGCCCATGTGCGACTTGTAACCAAGAATACTGTCTCCCACATAATTGTAATGCGGAACTTGCACTTTATTAAAAAGAATCACGTTTTTAAGTTCTGTGGAGTTGCCTACAACAGCCCCCTTTCCAACAATAGCATTTCCCCTGATATATGCACAGTGACGAATCTCTGCCTCCTCGTCAATGATACACGGACCGTTGATACTTGCTGTCGGGGCAAGCTTCGCGGATTTTGCAATCCAGATATTCTCGCCGCGTTTTTCATACTTATCGGCTGGAAGTGTTTTTCCAAGCTCCAGGATATATGTTCCGATTTTCGGCAGCAGTTCCCATGGATAAACCGCTCCGTCAAAAAGTGATACTGCAATCGTTTCCTCTAAGTTGTAAAGATTTTTGATTTGTAATTGCTCCATTTTTTCTCTCCTTTTATTCCAAAAATTAATAAGCAGAAATTGTCTGATACTGCATAGTGACTTTGCCTCATTTCATATTTCATATTTTTGTATACAGTCATACAGGACCACAAACGCCATTTCATCAAAACTCCGCTTTATGATACATTGTTTCTGCCTTGTAAAAATTCCATCCTGTCATATCCTCATAAGCTTTTAGAAATTGTTCCTCTGTAAGATACTCTCTGACGACATACTTTCCATCCTCATTTTCTCTCAGCTCATTTTCCGTTTTTCTGCGTTCCCGTATATAGTAAACTCCTGTGCCATTCATGCCATAAGTATCTGGATAATATTCATGATAATATTCAGATAACACCCCATCTTCCTCCAAAAACTCATATCGGACTAATGTATCAAAATATTCTTTATTCCATTTAAGATCAAACTGGCACAAACACAAAATCATTGTACGTGGACCGCTAGATACACCCCATTCATATACCAGCCTGCCATTTCCGGTAACAGATAAGTATTCCATTCCGTCATTTACATCCGCATACACCAGTTCTGCTTCGCCATCCTGGTATGCAAAAATGAAAGAAATACTTATTTTTGTATCAAATTCGTATTCCGGCAGTTCTTCGATTGTAAAACCATTTATCAGCTCTGGCAATCCATCCCCATTGATGTCCATACGAAGCCATTTTTCCTCGCCGCTCCCCCAAAGATATTCCAATCCGTCTATTGGTTTCACACTGGACCAGTCGCCATCTTCTATCCGATCAAAGATTTCGTTACATTCATCAAACGCCGCCTTATCCTGCTCTGGATCATACTGCTTTAAAGTACATGGTGTTACCTTCCGTCTGCCATCCGGCACATGAATCTGCCAGTCTACATAATACCGCCGTCCTGTGCTTCTCTCAACACCGCCTGCATTTCCCTTTAAAAGCTGCAAGCCGGATTCTGCTTCTATAAGCTCTACAGTCACATTTGAAAAAATTGTCTGAATACGTTCCGGCGTAATTTCCTTAGTTTTGTTAAATGCATCACAAAGCATTTGTTCCGCCTGACTTGTATTGAGTAACTCTTTTTGAAACTCCAGTAAAGAATCCGTCTGAACCGAAAACGGAACACCGTGTATATGCTCAGCCCCATCATCCTCCGCGCTTTTTATGTAAAGCCATTTATCTTCACTGTCAATCCGCCAGTCCTTGACCGGATAGAATTGCACCTGTTCCTGTGGTGTCTGTATATAAAGTACATATTGTCCAGATGATAAAGACTCCGGCGACAAAACATAGTGTGAATAAATCTGAATATCGTTTTGGTTATAAATACAGTCACAATGCCTCAACTCAATAACGATATCCGACATTTGTCCCCGATCCATAAGCCTAAAACTGCCTGTCTGTTCTTGACTTTGAGCCTCCTGTAATGCTATTTTGTCAGATTCTTTTTCCTCATCGATATCCTGATCTGTGAAATCTGTCGGCGTTTCATATTCAATAGATGTATTCAGTTCTGAGCCCAAAACGTTTGCTGTTTCAGCAGATATACTTGTTTCCGAAAATGAAAGTGTTTGTTGTTTCAATGTGTTGCATCTTGTAAATATGGCAGGCAAACAGCATCCCAGCAGCAGACATCCTATCTTTTTTACATAGTTCTTTTTTATCATATTAATCTCAATGCCGCCCATGGCAGCTCAATTCGTAATGAAAAACGCTGCCTTTTGCGTTTTTCCCGTGTGAAACTTAATACCTCTTAGGCAGTGTCTTTTACTCCGCAGCCCCAGCCATAAGGGATTCCCAGTACTCATCTGATACAGGCTCTGTGTCAATCCATGGCTGGGATTCTGGGAATGTATTCTCTTTTGACGAGGCTTCCTGACTGCCAAAATCAAACTGTATTTTCTCCTCCGTATATTTTAGATACGCCTCAAACTGGCTGCCCGCCTTTGACACAAAACCAGTAATCTTCTCATTCGTTTTTCCGTTCACGAAAAGCTCCTGCATGATTTCCTCTGACAAAAAAACCTGTGCCACAGTATGCCCGATTTTAAATCCGCACATACATTCATAATACCACTGGCTCTTTTTCAGTTTATGCGCATTGCATCTTGGACATGCAAGATTTGTTTCTATCGGTGCCGGTCTGTCTGGAAAATCAAAGACTGCCTGCCCGTCCTCTGTAAGCTTTAACGCCGCATCAAACTTGGCGCCGCTTTTTGACAAAAAGCCTTCGATCTTATCTGTCTTTTTCTCGGAAAGAAGCTTTTTGACAATCAGATCCGAAATTTTAACGCCTGCGATTTTATGATTGATGAAAAAACGGCAGCTATGTTCTGCATCCTCCTTGCTGTAATTGGCGCAGCCATAGCCAAACGATGTCTTGACAACCTCACCGCCGCACAAGGGACATACCACATCCTTGATCTTTTTCTGCTCGACATCATCAAAATCAAATTTAAGCCCTGTCACCTTACCTGACTCATCACGACTGAATATAATACGCGCATCAAATTTCTTTCCTGCTTTCGACTTAAATCCACGGATTGTCGAAGTCTTCCCATTTGTCAACAACTCTTTGATTTGAGACTCGGAAATATCCTTTCCTGCCATCTTGCCAATGGAGAACTTACAGCTGCTTTCATCCAGCTTATCATAGTTGGCACAGCCATAGCCAAACGGGGTCTGGACAATCTCACCGCCGCACAACGGGCAGACAACATCCTTGATTTTCTTTGCCTCCACCTTTTCAAAGTTGAAGCTGATGGAATGTTTTCCATCTTCGCCCTTTTCCAGTACTAAAACGGCATCAAATTTTTTGCCGGATTTACCTTTAAAGCCTCGGATTGTCTCCGTGAAACTGCTGGTTAACAATTCTTTCACCTGTTCAGGCGTTAATTCCTTGTCCGCAACCTTTCCAATCACAAATTTGCAGCTTTCAGGATCTTGTGGGTTATAGTTTGCACAGCCATAGCCAAAGCCCTTGATCATCATCTGCCCGCCACAATCCGGGCAGACAGCCCCCTCTAATACCTGTGGCTCATTCTGCGAAAAGTCAAATTTGATTTCTACTTTTCCATCTTCATTTTTATACAAAAACAATGCTGCGTCAAACTTTTTCTTCTGTTTGGATACAAAACCGCTAAGAACCGACGTATGCCCGTCCCTGATCAGCGCCATACATTCCTCGTCAGACAATGATCTCCCTGCAATCGCACCAATCACGAAATTGCATCCGCTTCCGTCCTTCTGGTAATTGGAGCAGCCATACCCAAACGGCGTCGTTATGATG
>CAMWJQ010000386.1 GCA_947174615.1 uncultured Lachnospiraceae bacterium | reverse complement strand
GCAGAAGACGGCATACGAGATCTAGTACGGTCTCGTGGGCTCGGAGATGTCTATACGAGACAGGATATAGGAGCGCATCCTCAAGTTCTTTATCCGTAATCTCCTTATCCGCAATATTTTTGCCTGTAATTTGCAGATCTGCCTGCCCCTTCCCTGACTGCACTTGGCTTTTAAGGTATTCCGTCTTTAATTCCAGTATGGAAAACCCCACGACCGGCTGCTCTGCGCTGTCCGCCGTCTCCCTGCTCTTCTCAAATAAATACTTCACAATAAAACCAGACAGCCGGAAGCACTGCTGCCGTTGTTCCCAAAGCGCCTCGGCAGAAAGCTCCGGTACGATGATGGTTCTTGCAGTCGTATTCTCAATGCTCTTTTTGATGTATTTCTTGATTGTCCAGTAATAAAGCACTGTCTTGAATGCGTTCACTGTCGCATTTTTTACTCCGCTGCTGACTGCACTTTCATTTAACTCCTTGAGGTTGATGCACTGCCCCTCACCACTGATCTGACCGACGAGAAACTGCTCTAGGGCAGCAAACCTTTTGAGTACATTGAGCGACTTGTTCTCCGTGTCCGTTCTCAGGATACACGCAGTCAGATCCCTTGTATTTGCGAGGAGTTTCTCCTCCCGCAGAATCTGAATCAGCTTGAACGTCTCCTGACGCTCAATGCCAAGCCTGTCTGAAATATAGTCTATTCTGGACTCCGCGTCATCATTTTGCGCATTCGCAACACTCCTTGCCGATATCAGCATACTCATAATCCGCTTGGCATTGAGGCGCTCACTTTCACTCATTTTCATGGACGCCTCAATCTTGAGCGCAGCTTCCATCATATTTTTGACAAGAATACTTGTGGCATAAATGTGCGGCACGTTTTTCCCGCGCTTTATGTACCCGGCGTTCTCTAACGCCTGAACGGCAGTCTTTACGCGCGTCTCAATATCCGGCACCGTCTCGTCCCATCCTGCCTGACGCGCAATCTCCAGCGGCGTGAGCTGTATTTCAGACCTGTTTTTCGTCAAATCCTTGACTGCCTTCCAGACCTGCTGAATCTCGCTGATACTCAGCTTTGTCTGGTTTAACAGCATAAAATGCTTGTCCAAATCCCCATCCTGAAACAGCACATAGCATTCCGCCTGCAAATTCTGATCTCTGCCGGCGCGCCCTGCCTCCTGCACATAATTTTCCAGCGAATCCGAGATGTCATAATGTATGACCAGCTTGATATTCGGCTTGTCCACCCCCATACCAAAAGCGGATGTCGCCACCATCACCTGCACTTCATCGCGGATAAAGGCATCCTGATTTGCTTGTTTCTCGGCTTTGTCCATTTTCCCGTTAAATGCCAGCGCAGCGATGCCGTCCTCACACAGCTTCTGCGCAAGCTCCACGGTGCGTTTTGTCCTCGATGCGTACACGATCGTCGGGCAATTTTTCTGTTCAATCAGCCAGCGCAGCGTCGTGTATTTCTCCTCATCGCTCTCTTTATAAAGCACCTCATACCGCAGATTCTTCCTGCCTGCACCCGAAGTGTAGAGTGCCAAATCCAAGTCCAGCTTTTCCTTGAAATATTCCTTGATATCGCTAATGACCTTCTGCTTTGCCGTCGCAGTAAAGCACGAAACCGGAATCCGTTCTGTCAGCTGCTTTTTTTCCTGCAATTCCCGGATAAAATCACCGATATAGAGATAATCCACCCGAAAATCCTGCCCCCACGCAGAAAAGCAGTGCGCCTCGTCTATCACGAATCGCGCAATGACTCGTCTCACCAGCAAGCGCTCAATCGTCTTGGAGCGCAGGGACTCCGGTGCGACATACAATATAGACGCAAGCCCGTTCTCCACGCGCTCGATGGCATCTGCCCGCTCAATCGGACTGAGCAGCCCATTGATTGTCACCGCGTCCACGATGCCTTTCTTTTCCAGATTGTCCACTTGGTCTTTCATGAGGGACTGTAACGGCGATATCACGACGGTCAATGCCTTGGAAAGCTCTCCAGCCATCAGCGCGGGCAGTTGAAATGTGATGGATTTTCCTCCGCCTGTGGGAAAGATCGCAAGCAAGGACTGGTTGTCAACCGCCGCCTGAACTGCCTTCTCCTGCAGATTTTCCCCATCATATTCCCGAAAACCGTCATACCCGAAAATCTGCTTTAAGCGCATGTAAATGTTTAGCCTGCTGTGGCAGTAGGGGCAGCCCTCGGCGCAGACAGTATTGCGCAGCAGCCGGATTACATTGGAGACTGCCGGATACTGCATATTGACCCAGTTCGGTATCATGGAAGTGGTATCTTTTGCAGAAATTATTGCCAGCACATAGGCAAGCTCCGCCGGATAACGTTCTGCAATGCGCGCAATGTCGCTGTTGCTGCACAGTTTTCCATAATAAAAACTTTTGATTAGAGAGGAGGCATCCCCCCGCGGATAATAGTTGAGATAAGAAAAAAAGCCACGAAATTCTTCTTTTGTGCTGAGCAAGTCTGCATAAATATCTTTTTGCAGCTCGTTGAGGCTTTGGAAGGCATTGACCTCATCATAAAATAATTCCATCGCTTTGATTGCATCATTTAAGGGATTGTTCAGGGAGTCTGTCAGCAGTTTGTCGTCCTTGAGCAGTGCATGATAGGGCTTGCTTGGAAACAGTAACGGCGACAGATAGAGCGTGTCTATCATGTCTGTAATTCCTGCCGCCTGCATCTGCTGTCTGATATATCCGGCGTCATGATGGATGATATTGTGCCCGCATAGAAACCGTTTGCTGCCGGTGCTGTTCTGAACCAGAAAATCCTCAAACGCCTTGGCTGACTTTGTGTGAATATGTGTGCTGCCGTCCGCAGCGGCGCCATAGTCGAGTACGGTATCGCTCCCAGTGCTAACTTCTGTGTCAATGAATACAACTGTGTACATAATTTCCCCTTTATCCTGGAACCAAATCTGTCATATTTGGGAATATTATACAATAATTTGTTGTATTTATCAATCTGAAATATAGTACATTTATTCTATGCACTCCGGATCGCCTACCTCTTCATTTCCGAGGTACTTTCTGTATTCTTTTCCCTCACTAATTAAACACAACTTTCTCCCCGTCTGCAATTCCGCCGTAAACCATATCCGTGCGACACCCTTCCTTCAAATAGTGCTCTATAACAAACTGTGCTGTAAACGGCATTTTCAGGGAAGGCAGCGCCGGAAGCGGAAACCATCTGCTGATACCTTCGTTGGAAACAAGATGCTCGTCCACATTGTCTTTCAAATCTGCAAAAAAATAGTAATTCTGCCTGATTTCTCCCTGTGACCGCCGCAGTGTCACATACCGCAGGCGCAAATTTGCAATCGCGTTCTTTGTGATTCCCAGTTCCTCCTGCAGTTCCCGCAATACACAGGCTTGGGCATCATTCAGCTCCGTCTCCTCAAAATGCCCACCTGCCGAGCCGACCCACACATCATTTACAACACGTCCGCCCTGACGGTAGAGCAATAAGATTTTATCGTCCTTTCGAATATAAACAGAAGCCATGTTTCGCAGTTTTCCATCCATCGTATTCCCTTTCATTCATAACTCAATCTTTGTGATCACATCTCTATCATGGATTCATTGTATCACAATCCAAGATGCTTTTACATTTAAATGTTGACTATTTCCCCAGACATGATATGATACCATAAGAATATTATGATATGAAAATATAAAAAAGGGAGACTATCTTCAATGAAAGACTATCAGAATTTTATTGACAGATTTGTGCGGCAGAATCAAATGATTTTAGGCAGTAATCTTGTCGGCGTTTATCTTCACGGCTCCGCGGCGATGGGCTGTTTTAATGATAAAAAAAGTGACCTTGATTTGATCATTGTCATTCAGAACGACCTGACCGATGCTGTCAAGCGTCAGTATATGGACATGGTTCTTGCAC
>CAMWJQ010000385.1 GCA_947174615.1 uncultured Lachnospiraceae bacterium | reverse complement strand
CCTTTGGAGTCTGCTCTACACAACGGGTTATCAGCCACAATGCGGAGAGGAGGACGAGCGGACAACGCTTGCAATTCCAAACAGAGAAATCCGCTGGATTTTTGTGGAGCAGATTCGTCGGTGGTTTAGGGAGGAGACGGGGAAGGACATTGCAAAGCTGGAGCGTTTGTGTAAGGCGTTTGAGACAAATGATATCGTTTCGATCGAGGCAGGATTTACAGAATATCTGGGAAAGACCATCAGTATTCGTGATACTTATGTCAAGAAGGATATGAAGGAAAACTTTTATCATGGCGTTTTGCTGGGACTTTTTGCACATATGGACGGATGGATTGTGCGCTCTAATGCGGAGGCGGGTAACGGATACAGTGACATTGTTGTCAGGATTGAGTCAAAGGAGATCGGCATTATTATAGAATTAAAGTATGCTGAAAATGCTGCGTTTGAAGCAGCGTGCGACGAGGCTTTGGCACAGATTCGGGAGAAAAATTACGAGGAAGTGTTTATCAGGGACGGCTTGCAGACAATATACCGATATGGGATAGCCTGCTATCAGAAACGGTGCAGGGTAGTATCGGGCTGATGTATGGTATGGAATAATCAGGTTCATAAGATAACGCGTCGTAAAAAGTTCTGGTACGCCTCTCATCTTTGCTGTGTTTGCCGGGTGGCGGGGAGAAATCGTACCGTTTTTAAGCATACTGTTTTGGGTTAAAATGAGCATTGACAAAATAAAGAAGTTGTGATAAAGTACCATCAATAACATAAGAAAAGCAATGACGGAAAAAAGTAGTTTAGTTGGAAACATCCAGAGAGAACAGCACTTGGTGGAAGCTGTTTATGTGGAAATTAGACGAAAACCATTCCAGAGCTGTAATGCTGAAATAAGTAAGTGTTACCGTATGCCTGCGTTAAAGGATAGGATTTGATAGAATCTGAAGTGAAAAGTTAAGGTGGAACCGTGCCAAGCGCACCCTTAAGACGATATGATTATGGTCTTATGGGTGCTTTTCTTATGTTGTTGCCAAATCGTTAAAGCCGAAAAGAGAAAGGAGCAGCAAATTATGAAGGTTCTGCGAAAAAATGGAGAAATTGTAGACGTAAACTTTGAAGAACAGGAGGGCAAAAAAGCATTTTGGCATACGAGTGCACATGTGCTTGCACAGGCTGTAAAACGCTTATATCCAGAAACAAAGTGCGCCATTGGTCCGGCAATCGAACATGGATTTTATTATGATTTTCAGTTTGATTTTTCATTTTCAGAGGAGCATTTAAAGACAATCGAAGCAGAAATGCAAAAGATTGTAAAGGAGTCTCTCTCCCTGCAAGTCTATGAGAAGTCAAAAGAAGAAGCGCTTCGCTTTATGGAGAATGCCGGTGAAACGTATAAAATTGAGCTGATTCAGGAACTGAATGATGCAGAACAGATTAGCTTCTATAAGCAGGGAGAATATGAGGAGTTCTGTGCAGGACCACATATTTCTAATGTGTGTCAGATTAAGGCAGTCAAGCTGTTGTCAGTGGCTGGAGCCTATTGGAGAGGCAGCGAAAAAAATCAAATGCTTACAAGAATCTATGGGATATCTTTTCCAAAGGCGGCACAATTGGATGAATATCTGCATATGGTTGAAGAGGCAAAAGCAAGAGACCACAGAAAACGGGGAAAGGAACTTGGAATATTTACGATTTTTGATGAGGGACCAGGATTACCAGTATTCCTGCCAAAGGGAATGATATTGAAGAACCTGCTGATTGATTATTGGAGAAAAATCCATCGCAGAGAAGGATATGTTGAAATTTCTACGCCCATTATGCTGGAAAGAAGTCTCTGGGAGACGTCTGGTCATTGGGATTTTTATCGAGATATCATGTACGCTCTTAAGGTCGAAGAGGATGATTATGCAATCAAACCAATGAGTTGTCCGGGTGGAATGCTGATGTATAAACTGGAACCGAGATCCTATAAGGAGCTTCCTATGCGGATAGCAGAATTAGGGCTTGTGCATCGCAATGAAAAGTCCGGAACATTACATGGCCTCATGAGAGTGCGTTCCTTTACGCAGGATGACGCTCACATTCTTATGAGAGAAGATCAGGTCGTGGATGAGATACAGGGTGTTATGCGCCTTATTGATGAAGTCTACCAAAAGTTTGGGTTTTCCTATGAAATTGAACTGTCCACGAGACCAGAGCATTCCATCGGAAGTGATGCGGATTGGCAACTTGCTACGGAAGCTTTAGAAAAAGCAGTGCTGGGAATGGGCAAGTCCTATGCAGTAAATGAAGGAGACGGTGCATTCTATGGTCCAAAACTTGATTTTCACATAAAAGATTCCATCGGCAGAACGTGGCAGTGCGGAACGATTCAGCTGGATTTCCAGCTCCCGCAAAGATTTAATATTGACTATATTGGAGCAGATGGAGAAAAACATCGCCCGATTATGCTGCATAGAGTTGTATTTGGCTCGATAGAACGTTTTATTGGCATTTTACTCGAACATTGTGCGGGGAAATTTCCTGCGTGGATTGCACCTGTTCAGGTTAAGGTTCTCCCGGTTTCCGACAAATATAATGATTATGCCAGGAAAGTTAAGGAAATTTTGGAAGAAAATGATATCCGGACAGAAGTGGATGTCAGAAGTGAGAAACTTGGATATAAGATCCGCGAAGCACGCATGGATAAGGTGCCATATATGATTATCCTGGGCGAAAACGAGAAAAATAATATGTCTGTATCCGTAAGGCAACGAGACGCAGATCCTGATAAACAGGACATGGGAGAAATGAGTCTTGAACAAGTAGTCAATTTGGTAAAGAGAGATGAGATAGAATGAATTTGCAGATTGACGATAAAACAAACAAGAATGAAGGAAACGGATCCGCATAGGAACAATATTGACAAAGCACAATATACAAAATATACTAGAGTGTGTTTGAAAAATCATTCCTACCACCTGCACGCCCTAATTTGCGTGATATTTGTACCAAATTCAGTCAGCATAGCCCGCTATGCGCCCTTCATTTGGCACAAATCTCCCACAAATTGTGACGCACATCTGACGGAAAGCACTTTTCAAACACGCTCTAAAGACAATGAAGGTCATTGCTGAATAATTGACCATGGCAAACCACGTTCATTATGAGTTGTGCTGTCAACTGAAAAGCAGCAGAATGGAGATTTTTATGAAACACGATATAAGAACAATCGACCCCTGTTTACTGGATGCTGTTATTACCGCCAGCGGAGTCCCGGCAGTACCTTATGATCTAAAGAAAATCAAGGCGCTAAAGCTGGACGAGCGGACAAAACCGTGCAGCGGAAAAACCTTTTTTCAGTGCAGGGAGCACGATTTTTCTGTGCTTGGAGAGATGGAAAATCTGCATACACTGATCATGAACACGCGAAATCCACTGACCGTAGAGGACTTTTCGTTTCTGGAAAAATGTAAGAAGCTGAAAAAACTGGACTTGGTACAGACAAATTTTACAGACTGCGCGCTTTTGGCACAGCTTCCAGCTTTAACGTATGTCCGTCTGCCCAAACAAAACCGCCTTGTCAATACGCAGGTTTTGGATACGCTTCGCGCGAGGATTGAACTTGCCGAGACGACTACCTACGATTATCCGATAGAGGAGATTGCAGACTTCATCAAACAGAAGAGCTGCAAGACAGCGTATGCACTGACCCTGCAGAAAGGGGTACAGCCGGATTTGTTTGACAGTAAATTTGGCGGTCTGCCTTACTGGAATCTGAACATGCCCTATCCAATAGACAGAACAGGGCAGAAGATGATGCTGCTTGCACAGATTAATTTTGACCGGGCGACGGTGGACGAACGTCTGCCGCAGCAGGGCATCTTACAATTTTTTATTGCGTTGGACAATGAAGAGTATGAGTATGGTTATGATTATGATGCGCCGGATCGTCAGGAGA
>CAMWJQ010000384.1 GCA_947174615.1 uncultured Lachnospiraceae bacterium | reverse complement strand
CCCACGACGGCATACGCCCTCCAGTACGGCCTCGTGGGCTCTTAGATTTGTACAAGAGAAAGCCGCATACGATATCCATAGACTGCCAATGTAACTGTGCAAACCAACCCCAGCCAGAACAGTGTACTTTTATGGTACACGCCCCTTACATAGCGGTTGAAAAAGAACCAGAACAGAAACAAAATCCATAATGGAGCCGCAGGATTGAGCTTCATGCCTCTGGAAACCCGCGCTGTTAAGATATAGAATACGGCGCGCGTCATCCCGCAGCCTGCACAGGGAAAACCTGTCAGAATAAGCTGCGGACAAAATGCGTGAAACAGGCTCCTTGCAGCCACATTATACAAAACCAGTATGAGAATGGCTATTTTGAAATCCCGCAGATCCTTCCAAAGTCTCTTGAACATAAGTCTCATAGTCTATTCCTTTTGTATTCCTGATCTGGTATTCTTGACAGGATTGTCAATCTTCGGCGCAGCATATGCCCTTGAAAAATTAAATGCCCTGATTCCCAGAAAGGACTCCCTCTGCCTCTGGTATTTTCTGGCACGCTTCCAGTAATGCGTCCCTCCGTATTGATTGTATACTTCTTCCGGAAGCGCGGGGACTGCATCGAGCGAAAGTCTGTTTGCCAGATAAAAATTGTCATATTCTTCCCCGTCACTGCACGCTGCAATATTATAAGACGCAATCCAGTAATCAGGGTGTGCCGCCGAAAATCCAAGCCACCCTACTGTCACGACAACCAGCAGAAAACGAAAGAGTGCAAACTTCTGATTATAAATATACACCACAACGCCTGTCATGACAACTGCAATCATCGCAAGCCCCCACAGCACAAGCACGCGCAGAAACGTCAGCTGATAGGTGGATATATACAGAATCATTCTGTACGCACTGGAAACCGTCATGATGTACGTACAGCCGCATATGACCGTCAGCAGAATTTTGAGTGTCTTGGAACCTTTAAAATATGCCATTGTAAACAGCACCATCAAAATATTGAACAGACACACAAAGACCAATTCAAAGAACCCGCGTCTGGCGTATGCTGAATACGTATATCCCTCGGGAAGCTTCATTTTGCCAAGAAACAGACCAAAAATCTGCACGCCCGAAAACAGCAGATAAATAACACACATGATACCGTTGACGGTAATCGCAATATAGGTATCCAGATTTGCCTCGCCCGATGCTGCCAGTTTTTTCATCTTCTCTATATTTTTTGACGCTGTGCTGTACGTAAACAAACCATAACAGAGCGCAAACACAATGCCGATGTTCAAAAGAACACCACTGTAAGACCAAATATTCTCAATGATATCCAAGTCAACGGAAAAAGTCAGAATCTCATAGACCATTTTGCAGAAAACGGCATCGGCGCTTGCAAGCAGTATTGTGATAAACATTGCGATCGGAACCGCAATCAGCAGTCCGATGCCCACAGAGGTCCATATGCGTTTTCTGTCGGGGTCTGCCTCTTTCTTTTCCGATTTTGTAGGTCGCAGCTTCCAGCATGCCCACAAATCTCCGATCGGTGTAAACATACTCCCGACTGCGCCCGACAACACCGCCGCGCAGTTCTTGATGTACGCCGTGATGCTCCATGCCGTAAGATCCTGCAGGCACTGTAACATCAACACGCTCATGAGCACAAACATCAGCAGCTTATTAAAAAATATCAAAACGCCAGAATCTGTGGTACAGTTCAAAAATCCGGCAATCAGAATAGTGGTTATGAAAAAGACTTTATTCATATGCGCCCTGTTCTGCTGCCCTTCTGCAAAAGCGCTCTCTGAGTTCAGGCAGGCGCATTTTTTCTTCAAAAATCCATAAAACCAGAGCGTCCCTCCTGCAAAAAAGGGATAGGTGATTCCCGACGCATTGTGATACAGGCAGACGGTATAGAACAGTGCATAGAGCACACTTCCCCTCCAAAGCGCCCGAAATCGTTTTTGCCTGTTTTCTAATTTTTGGAAATCCGCTTGTTGTACACGCTGCAGACTGGGCTGCTGCACCAGTCCATCCTCTGATTGATTGTCCATTTTACACACGCTCCTTTCGAGTACTCCATCCAGACAGAAATCTGCGCTGCGGACTGCATGGTTCTAATTTCTGTTCAAATGGAGTCCTAATACATCCTTGCCTTCATAATGGTAAAAAAATGGTAAAAACAGTGCCTGATCTTTGTGTCAGGTGCTGTTTTCATCCTCCACATATTCTAAAATATCCCCCGGCTGGCACTGCAATGCCTTGCAGACTGCCTCAAGCGTTGAGAACCGCACTGCCTTTGCCTTATTGTTTTTGAGAATTGACAGATTTGCAAGGGTAATGTCAACTTCCTTTGCAAGCTCTGTCAATCCAACCTTTCTCTTTGCCATCATCACGTCAAGATTGATAATTATCGCCATGATTTTCTTGCCTTTCCCAAAAGTCCTCTCCGAATCTGTCATATTGTCAAGTCATTTTCCAGTTTGTATTCCACAGCCCTGTCAAACACAAAGGCAAGCACTTTGCTGAACAGCCCTGCTATGACAAACACCAGCACCAACACCAGCATCGCAATCGTCAGGTAGAGCACCGTCCTAAGCATACAAATCACAGCAATGATAAAGCTGTATGTCCCCATCCGCTGGAGGCTTACCACATTGTCCTTCACAAAGCAGTCCTCTTTTAAAACAGTCCGAAACATCTTGCGCAGCTCACCGAGTATCAGCACAGCCAGGATTCCCAGCACAAAATAGATGACAAGAATCTCTGTGTAGCGCCCCTCAAAATCATGAAAGTCAAAAAACGCCATCACCCGCTCCACAAGTCCCGGAACCAGAAGCAGCACAGTCACGACTATTCCTGCAAAATACATAAAATCCAACAGAAATTTGGTGAAAATAATCACAGTTTCTTTTTTCATGGTGTCTCCATCCTCTTGTTTCAAAAAACAGTCTCTCTGCAAATTCATTAGTTCTATACTAGCACGGTTCACTTCGAAAATCAATAAGAATTTATTGTTTTTCGATAAATATTTATTGATATCTCAGAAAACAGCACCAAAAAAGAGGATGCCCTGCCATCCCCTTTTTCCCTCACTGGTAAAACCGATCCAAATTTCTGATAAATGCCTTCGCCGGTCTGTGTCCGCCGTTTTGTACCTGATAGTCTGTCTCAAGCACATACTCACTGATCTTGCGTCTGAAATTTGGTTTGATTAACTCCTGATCCGATACAAGCTCTACTGCCTCCTGTAAGTCTGTCAAAGTAAACTGCTCCGGCATGAAATCAAAGGCGATCCGTATGTCACTGTCAAGCATTCGTTTCAGACTGTTCAAGGCACTGGCGATAATCCTCGCATGATCAAAAGCAATTCCTTCTGATTCGACAATCTCATAGGTCATGATCTCATGATAATCGCGATATTCAATATGTTCTCTGACCACTGCGCGAAGCAGTATTTTGTCTGTGGGCTCGCTGCTTTCCAGCGTCAGCTCATACTCCTTGTCACAAGTGACTGTGTTGTGCTGCTCCTTTTTATGTTCCGCTGTCTTTTTTAGTGAAATGTCAAACCAGCCCGCCTCCCCTGCATCGCCGCTCGCCTCAAGATGACTTTTGGCAAGATCATCTTCATTTAATACCGCGATAAAGGACTGTGAGAGAATCCACCCTCTCGGGTCACGTCCGATATCACTGAATACATTACAGAGCGAAAGATAGGCTTTGTCAGTCCCCGTCTCTTCCTTTAACTCGCGTCTTGCCGTCTCCTGTATTGTCTCTCCATGCTGCATAAATCCGCCGGGGAGCGCCCACGATCCCTGATACGGCTGCTCAGCGCGGCGAATCAGGAGCAGCCGGAGGGTCTTGGTGGGAAGCCGACGGTAGTCTATATCCTCCGCCGACTTTCTGCCGATAGAAAAGACTGCGACATCCGCCGCGATAGAAGGACGGTCGTACTGGTT
>CAMWJQ010000383.1 GCA_947174615.1 uncultured Lachnospiraceae bacterium | reverse complement strand
ATACGACAGTGTTTGTCAAAACGCAATAAACCACTTGATTAAAAGTTCGTGAAAACTTTTTGCTTTTTTGGAAAAAATAACGAAATCTTTTATGGAAAAATGTGAAATTGGTATATATGTATGAAGAAACTGGTGAAAATAACACTGTAAATCTAAAAAAAGTATTATTTTTCCATTGGTTAAAATGAGATTGGTTTACATTTTTTGTTGTCAATGATATACTGGATAGACAAGTGAATTTAAAGGTGAAAGGCAGGAATGTAAAATATGAATTTTCTGAATAAAATGGAGCGGAAGTTTGGTAAATACGCAATACCCAATCTTTCCCTGTATCTGATTATGGGATATATATTAGGGTACCTGCTGGAATTTATCAGTCCGGCAGCAGTGGATTTTCTGACATTGAATCCTTATCTGATACTGCATGGTCAGATTTGGCGGCTTGTCACATGGATTATTGTACCACCGTCCAGCCTCGACCTTTTGACGATCGTGATGCTGATGTTTTATTACTCAGTGGGTACAAGCCTTGAGCGGACATGGGGGACGTTTTACTATAATGTATATCTTCTGATGGGAATGCTCTTTACGATCATCGGAAGTTTTTTAGTGATGGGAATCAGTTATGTGCCGGGAGTCAGTTCTTATGATTATCGGACGATGCTTTATGGAACCGAGAATTATTTTAGGTTTGTGGCAGGCAGCTTTAGCACTTATTTTGTAAATATGTCTATCTTTTTGGGATTTGCGGCAACCTTTCCGGATGTGCAGGTTCTGTTGATGTTTATTATCCCCATCAAGGTAAAATGGATGGGAATTGCCTATGCTGTGCTTCTGGGTGTGCAGTTTCTGCGGAGTGATATTGTCGGCAAGATTATCATTGGCGCGTCCTTATTAAATTTTGTACTGTTTTTTTTGATGACCCGCAGCAGCGGTATTGGGATGCGGATCTCACCGAGCCAGGTGCGCAGACGGCATGAGTACAACAGGGAAGTAAAGCGGGCGAAACCAGCCAGCGTGGCAAAACACAAATGCGCGATCTGCGGTAAGAACAGCGAGGACAATCCAGAAGCGGAGTTTCGATTCTGTTCAAAATGCAATGGAAATTATGAGTATTGCCAAGATCATCTTTTCACACATACACATGTTAAATGAGGAAGGGGAAACAGCCAGGTATGGAGTTCAATCATACAAATTTTGCTCAGGTTCTTGAGGAATTAAAGGATACTGCGAGACTGCAGGGCAATATGCTGACAAGTGTTCAGATTGATGAGGTCTTTGGTCAGTGGCAGCTCGGAGAGGAACATCTGGCGCTGGTACAGGATTATTTTCGCAGTCATCATATAGGCATAGATGAGCCGGGGGATGCGGCAGAGCATCTCTCTGGGGATGATGTCAATTTTCTCGAAATGTATTTGAAAGAATTGGAGGAGCTCTCACCCATATCAGACGGTGAAAAGCGTGCCATAATGATGTCAGCGCTGGCAGGGGACGGCAATGCGCAGTCAAAACTGGTGGAAATTTATCTGCCGCAGGTGGTGGAAATTTCCAAACTCTATGCAGGACAGGGGGCGCTTGTGGAAGATCTGATCGGCGAGGGAAATGTCGCCGCAGCCTCGGCTGTGACCATGCTGGACTGTGTGGAGGACATTGACGAGGTGGAAGGCTTTATCGTCAGAATGATCATGGACGCCATGGAGGAACTGATCAGTGAGGATTCAGAGAATCGTCAATTTGATGAGAATGTGCTCAACAGGGTCAATGAAGTGAACGACAAAGCAAAGGAGCTGTATGACAGTCTCCTTCGAAAAGTCACAGTGCAGGAGGTTGCACAGGAGCTTGGCGTCTCGGAGAATGAAGTGCGGGAAGCGGTGGAGTTTGCTGCAAACCGTATTGATTATATTGTGCTTTAGGGAGACATGCATGGAGATACAGAATAATAATGATTTTAAATACGTGCTTCAAGATACGAACTGTGTCTATTTTGGCAGGGAATTGACTTATGCAGAGATGATGGACAGAGAGGATGTGCCATTCAAGTTCAAGGCAGTTCTCAGCGCCCATATTGCACGAGATACAGATTTGAATATCAAAATGGCAGATCATCTTATGACAATTTCGGACAGTACATTTTCCTATCGCATTTATGAGCAGCTTAAATTGACAGTGCGCGTCTGTTATAAGGTGCAGAAAAAAGGATTTGGCGGTAAATTGAAAGAGAAATGGATGCACAAATCGTGTTCGCTCCATGTGTTTTGCACGGAATACCGCAGTTTGGCAGCACACACAGATGTGATGATAGAGGATTTTTCGATCTCAAAGCTCGCACTGATGGTTCTTAGTATCTGAAAAGGAAGTAAAAAAGTATAAAATATAAAAAGGAAGGATTTCTTAGATGAAAAAAATTGAAGATTTGACAGCTTACGAGGTAATTGAGAAAAGACAGATTGACGACATCGGCGCGATGAGCTGGCTTTTGCGGCACAAAAAGACTGGTGCAAGGATTGCACTGTTAAGCAATGATGATGAGAACAAGGTGTTTTATATCGGTTTTCGAACACCGCCAACGGATTCTACAGGAGTGCCGCATATTGTGGAGCATACAGTGTTGTGCGGTTCGAAGGATTTTCCGGTTAAGGACCCGTTTGTAGAGCTGGTGAAAGGGTCCCTCAATACATTTCTGAATGCCATGACATATAGTGACAAGACGGTTTACCCGATTGCAAGCTGCAATGACAAGGATTTTCAGAATCTGATGCATGTGTATCTCGATGCAGTGTTTTATCCCAATATCTATCATGAAAAGAAGATTTTCCAGCAGGAGGGCTGGCATTATGAGATGGAGGACGCAGACAGCCCGCTCACATTAAATGGCGTTGTCTACAATGAGATGAAGGGTGCTTTTTCATCGCCGGACGAGGTGCACGACAGAGAAGTTGTCAATTCGCTGTATCCCAATACACCTTACGGGGTGGAGTCCGGCGGAGATCCCAAGGTGATTCCATCGCTTTCGTATGAGCAGTTCCTTGATTTTCATAGAAGATATTACCATCCGTCCAACAGCTATCTCTATCTGTATGGCAATATGGATATGGCGGAGAAGCTGGAATGGATTGATGAGAACTATCTGGGGCGATTTGACAAATTAGAGATTGATTCCGCGCTGAGGGTACAGGCGCCATTTGAGAAGCCTGTTGAGATCTACAAGGAATATCCGATCATGGAGGGAGAATCTTTAGAGGATAATACGTATCTTTCGTACAACACAGTAGTGGGTACAAGTCTTGACAAAGAACTGTATTATGCGATGGAGATTTTGGAATATGCACTGTGTTCCGCTTCAGCGGCGCCGCTGAAACAGGCATTGATTCACAAAAATATCGGCACAGAGGTATATTCTGTGTACAATAACGGCATTTATCAGCCCTATTTTTCGATTGTGGCAAAGAATGCAAACGTTTCACAAAAAGAAGAATTTGTCCGGATCATTGAGCAGGAGCTTGCCCGTATTGTGAAGGAGGGAATTGACAAGAAATCCTTGCTCGCAGGCTTGAATTATTATGAGTTTCGGTACAGGGAGGCGGATTTTGGCTCCTATCCCAAGGGGTTGATGTATGGCTTGCAGATGCTTGATTCATGGCTGTATGATGACCACATGCCGTTTGACATGATTGAGGCAATAGATATTTTTAAGCAGTTAAAAGCAAAAATCAATACAGATTACTATGAAAAACTGATCGAAAAGTATCTTATCAATAATCAGCACAAGTCAATTCTGGTGGTAGCGCCCAAAGAAGGGCTTACCGCAAAAGAGGAGAACGAGCTGGCAGACAGGCTTGCCGCTTATAAAGCGGGGCTGTCAGATAATGAGATTGCGCAGATTGTAGCGGACACGAAGGCGCTGCACGCTTATCAGGAAGAGGAGGATTCTCCGGAAAAACTCGCGATGATACCGATGC
>CAMWJQ010000382.1 GCA_947174615.1 uncultured Lachnospiraceae bacterium | reverse complement strand
ATGTACACTTCTATAATTTTTTTATTCAATATCAAAATAATCTTTGCCGGTCATATCGCTTACGTCATAATCGTCGTCCTTACCAGTAGGTTCAAACGCATAGTCCATCTCTTTATGTTCTCTGCGTTTCGGGACTGGGAGCGGGTTTTCGATATACTGGACTTTATTGTCCTCCAAATCATCATATCGGATTTCTTTCATGGAAGTATCTGGCAAAATGCTCATGCTCTCATCCGGCTGGTTCTTCTCCGCTGCGACGTCTGGCAGCAGTGGATTTGGCGTCTGTTCGGTATTGCTGTCTATTTTCACTGCATGTCTGCGGAAAATCAAACAGACAATCAAGTCCACCACCGTACATACAAAAGCAGCAATCAAAAGCTGCATATGAAACATCGTTACTTCCGAGAGACTTTCAATATAGATCGGAAAAATCGCAAGAATGAGACTTCCGGCAAAACCTATAAACCTATTTGTCAAATTCCTAAGCAAAATATATACCAGTATAATGGTAAGTACCTGATACAGAATATTCAGATAGACACCTGCGACTGTAAAATTTCCAAAAATCAGAAAAGCCAAATACAGGTTACAAATATAAAAGGACTCTATACGAATACCATCTGCAAAAGCAGTTTTTAAGCCGTTTGTATCAATACTTACTTTTGCTGCATTATAAATATCTTCACTGATATTTACTTCCGTCATCAATGTATTGACATAATACATTCTTACAAGAACAGCGATACATGACAGAATTATGATCAACAAACCTGTCAGCCAACTTTTTTTATTCATAGGCAATTCATACTCAAATATGCATAAGGGCCTGCTCTATATCCGCGATAATGTCATCAGCATTTTCTATTCCTACTGAAAATCTGATTAAATCCGGCTGAACGCCCGCTTCGATCAATTGCTCGTCATTCATCTGCCTGTGGGTATGGCTTGCAGGATGAAGAACGCACGTTCTTGCATCTGCCACATGTGTCACAATCGCAGCCAGCTTCAGATGATCCATAAAAGCTACGCTGACGTCTCTGCCGCCCTTTAATCCGAAGGAAATGACGCCGCACGTGCCATTCGGCATGTATTTTTGCGCCAGCTCATAATACTTATTTCCTTCTAATCCCGGATAGTTTACCCATGCCACTTTATCATTCTGCTCAAGCCATGCTGCTACTTTCAAAGCATTTTCACAATGTCTTGGAACCCTTAAATGTAACGTTTCCAGACCAATATTGAGCAAAAAGGAGTTCATTGGAGAGGGTATCGACCCCAAATCTCTCATAAGCTGTACCGTCGCTTTGGTAATGTAAGCTTTCTTTCCAAATTTCTCGGTATAGGTTACACCATGATACGACTCATCTGGTGTTGTCAGACCATGAAATTTATCACCGTACTTCGCCCAGTCAAAATTGCCTGAATCGACAATCGCACCGCCGACGCACATCGCATGACCATCCATATACTTTGTCGTAGAGTGTGTAATAATATCAACGCCATACTCAAACGGACGGCAGTTGATCGGTGTCGCAAAGGTATTATCCACAATCAAAGGAACGCCGTGCGCATGAGAGACTTTCACAAATTTATCAAAATCCAGCACAACCAATGCGGGATTGGCAATAGACTCTGCCACAACGCATTTTGTATTGTCCTGAAATGCCTTATTCAAAGTCTCCTCGTCGGCATCAGGATCTACGATTGTACATTCAATTCCCATCTTTTTCATAGTGACAGTCAACAGATTAAAGGTTCCGCCATAGACGGTGGAGGATAACACCACATGATCGCCTGCCTCACAGATATTAAATACTGCATAGTAATTTGCTGCTTGTCCGGAAGAAGTCAGCATAGCTGCCACGCCGCCCTCCAGCGCGCAGATTTTTTCTGCGACCATATCATTTGTAGGATTCTGTAATCTCGTATAAAAATACCCTTCCTTTTCAAGATCGAACAACTTTCCCATCTCATCCGAAGTTTCGTATTTGTAGGTTGTTGATTGATAGATCGGCAGAACTCTTGGTTCTCCATTTTTCGGCTGCCATCCCGATTGTATACATTTTGTCTCAATAGAATATCCCTTGCCCATGCTGCCAGCTCCTTTTCATATGATATATCATACATTTTGATATCTTTATCTTTTTGATGTAGTATATCACAAGATTAGATACAGTTCAATATTGCTTCTCTATATCATCCTGCTTTTGTCCTGTTTTTTTCCTGAATGACGCCTCCTATACTCATAAGCCCTACTATAAACAGTATCAGGCTGCCAATCAAAAATACAAAATAAGCGATAGAAAGCGGCGTCGAGGACGCTACACCTTCGACGTTCGCAAAAAGCCTGCCTTTGGATAAATATGCCTTTATTGTTCTTCCTTCTTGATAAGAATATGTATCATATACATTCTCAAGCTTAAAGCTTTCACCATTATACTCTACCGTAACTTCGTGTTTTTCGTAGGAAGACTGTGTTTGATAATCATATCCCCGTTCCGTATTCGCACTTAATACCTTAACTTCAACCTCCTCATACGCGACCTCCTGTGCGTCTACAAAAAAACGCAATAGGACAGTGGCAATCACACATACCACAAAACTGCACCAGATAATGATACATTTCTTTTTCATGAAAATAAAACCTCCTTTAATTCTTTCGTTACATGTATACTTGCTTTCACATCCCTCATATATCATAGCATATTTGGGCAAATAAATACAGTATTACAGATATTTTTCTATGGTTCCCTGCTGTACCACGCTTTTTCCTAACAAAGTTATCGCCTGCTGCGGGCAAATATTGATACAGCAATAGCACATTGTACACCGTTTGGATGCTTTTGCGGTATTTTGTGCAATATGAATATTGTTCATTGGACACTGCATCGCGCATTTTCCGCATCCAATGCACTTTTGCGCATTAATTTTGATCTGGTCGGTATAGTGTTGTGTTTTTCTATAAAAATACAGCCGCTGCCCAAACAATCCTGCCATATGATACAGAAACCCTATTCCCTCCTGTGGCGGATTGCCGCATTTGATACTCTGCACTGCCCTCTTTATCTTCTCTTCAGCCGCCTTCACCAACATTTTATTTTTTTCCAGAGGACGCTTTAAAGCCTTTTCGTCCGCGATACTGTCCGGCATTTTCAGGTGCAGACCACCTTGAATCTGTGCGCCATATTTACAAAGCCTGCGCGCCAGTATGCCTGCACCGTCTCCGCTGAACAGCCCCATTGTCGTTATCACAAATATTTTTTTCCCGTTCCATAGATTTTTGTTATCATCTACGAAATCCTTTAACATTTTAGGAATATTGCTGAATTGTATGGAATAACTAAATACAATCTCTTCATTATCATTTATGTAATTGACGATCCTTTGATCCGTCAACGGGCAAACGCTTGCTGATTTGTCATATTGTTTCATGAAAAATTCCAGCGCGTATCGCGAATTTCCAGTACCACTAAAATAAATTCCAAGCATCTTACATCCCTCATTCTAAGGAACTGTTCAGAAATAACATGTGCAGCTTGCGCAGGAGCAGCAATCACACCCAGCATATATTTTACAAAAGGCGCATAGTCATTTACCTCCTCATGCCAGCCTTCTGAACTTTCCTGCAAAACACATAATATGTATCTTTTGTCTGTTCAATCAGTCTCTCAATACTGATGTATTTTCCTACAAGATACCCTGATTTGTACAGGAGAAGTAATGTTAACAGTCTGCTCATCCTACCATTTCCATCAGGAAAAGGTGGTAAAACAAAACTCTGTCAAACTACTTCCATTACCTATAAATTACTATTTACTTCCATTCGCAGGATAAATATTCCCCACCGCCGTTCCATTTTAGTGCTGAAGATATTCCTCCATTTTCTCCATTACATACTTTTTTTAATCTTTCTGAAGCATATTTATATACCTTTTTTTTAAATTCAATTGACAGATAATTTT
>CAMWJQ010000381.1 GCA_947174615.1 uncultured Lachnospiraceae bacterium | reverse complement strand
TTAATCCGCTGTATTTGTGCGGGAGATAGGAAAGAAAATTTGCTGTCCGACAGTCCGCTATGCCTATGACGCCGCCGGAAACCGAATCCAGAAAACAGAAGGTGAAAAAGAAACCAGATACCGTTATAACCAGAAAAACCAGCTTCTCCAAAAAGAGAATACGGACGGCATAAATTATTTTACATACGACCGTCAGGGTGGTATCATAGAGGAGAAAAACGCCGCCGGAATCCGCCGCTTCACCTACAACAGCCTCCACCAGCAGACACAGGTGGAAACGGAAACAGGAAAAGTCCAGAAAAACCGATATGATGCGGAGGGGCTGCGCTATGAGCTGATCGAGAACGGCAGGCGGACCAGCTTTGTATACCACAATGGAGAGCTTCTGCATGAGAAAGAAGGGAAAGCAGAAACCAGCTATCATCTGGGAGCAGGGATTGAAGCGTTTCAGCGAGACAGAAAAACCTACTACTATCATCAGGATGAACAACTGAATACTACGCTGATATCTGATGAAAACGCATCAATCAAAAACCACTATCAGTATGATGCCTTTGGCGTAGGACGGGAAGCAATAGAAGCATTACCCAACCGAATCTGCTACACAGGCCAGCAGTATGACGAGCAGACAGGGCAGTATTATCTGCGAGCGAGATACTATAATCCGATACTTGGACGGTTTATGCAGGAGGATGTGTATCAGGGGGATGGACTGAATCTGTATGCGTATTGTGCCAATAATCCGGTGGTATATTATGATCCGAGCGGATATGCTAAAAAAAATACAAATAGTAGTTGTGGTAATTCAGGGCAAATTAATAATACTGGAATAGTTGAATTTTCAGCACCGCCTAATGCTACTAAAGCGGAAATTGCACAAGTGAAGGCATATATTAGAGGTTGTAATAAAGCATTGAAAGCCGGTAAACTTTCAAGCACAGGGAGAGTTTCAACAAAAGGAAGTCTGCGTTCTAAAGCAACCCAATCAGCTAAGAAAGAAAAGAATCGTGCAAGTAAGGCGGGAACTCCATATAAAGGACATCCAGGACACGTTCCAGATACTACATGGACAGGCGATCCTAATCCATATAGCTGGTTAGACTTGGATCCAAGAGTGAATACAAGCCTAGGTTCACAAGCAAAAAATTATCCAGTTGGATATAAACCAACAAAGTTTGTATATAAGCCTTAAAAGCATATTAATTCAATTAAAAAGAGGGTCTAATTCCCCGCAGCTTGCTCTTAACTTGACCCCCAAGTCAAAAAACAGGTAATTTTGCACAAAGTAAAGTTAACATCCTGCTTATGATTCTGCTTACTCTAATATAGGAGTAATAAAACCAACAAAGTATATTTTTATAACCATAATTGTGAAAATTTACAAATGTGGGTCAAGTTATACTCACGACAGATAAGATCTGCCGTGAGTATCGCGCCAGCCGCAGCCGCGAAGCGGCATATTTCCTTATGCGGCTGTGTGCATCACATTATACTGACGGTCAGTCTTTTCGACCGTCAGTATAAGCGCTTTCTGCGAGGGTGTTTATTCTGGTACTTTAGGACGGTTGCGAGGGGAGAAAAACGTTTTAAATAAGGAAGGTATACAGTAGCTAGACAGATATATCAAAGGCTTGGAGCGATTGATGTATAGTTCGGTGAAATTACTGATCAGATACACTTAAAGGCTGTTTGTTCTGGACTATGCAGAAAATTGTAGATAATATGATATGTTGCGTTTTGGATTTGTATCGATTAAGTGAGTAAACTGTTATTAATGGGGATTCGTGTCATATGCCAATTGGGACGTTCTGAAAATTGTAGATTTGGCGTATGTGCGTAATGGAGTTAAAATCATTGACTTAATGCAAAATTATGAGGTAAAGGGAAAAATATCTTTAGCGAGCAATATGTTAAGTGATTAAAAAAATAGCAGATTTTCCAGTTTTAGTGGTAGTGGTTTAGCAATATACTCTCAAAACCTAATACTTCATCCGACTAGTTTTTAGATTTACATTTCCTTCAATTGTTATATTTAATAAAAAAGGTATTTGGAGGATAATGATATGTCATAGTACATTGTGAATTTAGCAGGTGATGAAATACAAGAATTAAGTGAATTGATTCAGAAAAGCGGGAAGGGTTATCATATAAAACATGACCAGATATTGTTAAAGCTGGATCGGAAACCCGAAAATGAATACTGGACATATGACCGGATCAAAGACGCATACGGGGTTAGCAATGGAATGATTGCAGGTGTAGCAAAAGTTTTGTAGATGGAAGGAATGGAATCAGCCTCTGGACGCAGACAGTAGCAGAACAGGAACCGCAAAGTGACCGAGGATGTTGAGGTACAGATTTGTGTCATTGACTGCTCGAATCCACCCAAAAGCTGTTCATACTGGACGATGCAGGCAATGGTAGATGAACTGACCTGTCTGGAAGATGTGGATTATATAATGGACAGTGCTGTATGTGACGAAATGTAAATATGATCTTAAACCGTGGCTTGTGATGAAATGGTGCATTCCAAAAGTAAGGGCGGATTTTGTGGCATCCATGTACGTTATCCCTGAAGTATACCAGCACCCGAATGACCCGCTGCGTCCCGTGATCTGCATCAATGAAACAAATAAGCAGCTTATAAAGGAAAAACGTATTCAATGCGAGTCCGAATGTTCTGAAAAAGTAGATTAGTATATGTGCGCAACGGAGCTTTTGATGTATTTATGATTTCAGAACTCCTTGCCAGCAGGCGTGAAACGGTTGTCACAGAAACACAGACTGCACAGAATTTTGCAAAAATACTAAAGTATATGTCCGATGTGCTGTACTCAAAAACAGAAATGATAATCCTTGTAACAGACAACCTGAATATATACACACAACAGCCTCATTATATAAATTTGAGCTGGAAGAATACAGACTGGCAGAATGATTTGTGTGGCGTTATACGTTAAAATATGGAAATTGGCTTGATATGGCAGAAATAGAAATAGGTATAATGAGCCATCAGGCACTTGCAAGATCACTTGCAGATATTGATAGTTTTAAGGAACGAAGAAGCGAATGCAGGATAATAAACTGGCAGTTTACAACACAGAATGCAAGGATAAAACTGGCTTATCCAACAGTGCTTTAAAAACTGTTCGGATGGAGTACTAAATTCTTTGCATATTTAGGTTTTGAGGTATAAAAATGGTTATTTAGAGTGCGGTATATACAACTTAAGGAATATAAGGTGGGAAAGTAATGGAAGACTGGAAATTAAATATAGTTGCATTAGTGTATGTAAGAGATCAACTGATGAAAGCAGATAAGGAAAAAATATGGGAGTATCATTGGCCGAACATAGCGGCTACAAAGGAAGAGATTCATGAAATACAAAGAAAATTAAATATTAATTTAAGTATAGAATATCAAAATTTTTTGTTACATGCAAATGGGTGGGAATGCTTTTATCAAAATGTTGATTTGTTTGGAACAAATGAATTTGAGTCAGATAAAATGGAGTATGCACGCGAAATTTTATCATTGGAAATGGAATATAATGAAGATTTAAGAGAGATGAAAGAGGATTTATTTCCTATTGCAGTTTCAAGGGATGATATAGATTTATTTGTGATGGTGATAAGAAAGGGAAATAGATTTGGAGAAGTGATATGGCTTGCGGGAGGTGAAATAGATAAGTATGAATCATTTTCTGAATTCTTTAAGGCAATGATTGAATATAATAAAATGAATGCGGAAGATTTGCAAAAAGAAAGGGAAGATATTTAAATATATTTATAATATTTTGTGAGACTGTAAAAAATCTTGTGTCTATGAGCAAAAAAATTTTCTTGATAGGAATTAGATATGTAGAAAAATGTTGTCGCATAGGAATGTTTTTATGTTGTCGAATTTCTTTTCTAATTAGTGTCTGCTGATTAAGCAAATATTTGCAACTTCCAACTCTTACATCTGC
>CAMWJQ010000380.1 GCA_947174615.1 uncultured Lachnospiraceae bacterium | reverse complement strand
GAGTTGTAGAGGTTCATAAAACAAAAGGAGGAATATTATGCATAGGAAAGTAAGACAGTATTTGAAAAAAAGTCTGTGTGGAATCCTAAGCGCGGCGATGATCCTGACAAGCTTGTCGGTGCCGGACAGGACAGTTCGGGCGGCGGAGGTGTCAGCGGCGGAGGATGCAGAGAGAACAGACGAGACTACTGGATCAGATGAAACTATGGCGTCAGAGGACACAAAGACATCGGAAGAGACAGAAGAGTCTGGCGAGACGAAGGCACCAGAGGAGACCAAAGAAGCTGAGGAAGCGCAGGACACGACCATATTAGACGAAACCAAAGAGCAGGATGACATAAAAGAGTCGGAGGAGACAGTTGAAAGTACAACAGAAGCGTCGGGAAGAGAGGAAGCAGACACTTCTGAAAAAACAGCTCAGAATGTTTCTGAGGTAGAGGAAGAAGAGAAAAGTAATGGAAAGGCACTGGATGCTGAAGAAGATAAAGGTACAGTGGGAGATGAGACAAATCAAACTAGTGCTAATCTGTTACAAAATGGAGATTTTGAGGCGGAAAGAAGTGAAGAAAACAATAATTGGTTTCCACCAGCATGGACAGTAAGTTCTGCTTGGGATGCAGGATTTAAAGCAGATGATAAAGTAGGGACTGGGTATGGGAATTCTGTATCATGGTGGTTGAAGTCTGGGTCTGAAAGTAAAGAGGTATCGATATCTCAAACAGTTGATAATGTATCAGCAGGTAGTTATAAAATAGCATTGGATGTGGCAGGACTGCATCCAGCAAAGACTTTTAATTTGATAGTTGAGCAGACAAATTCCTCTGACGAAAGAGAACAATTAGTGAAGTTAGACCTTGGTGAAAGCGTAGGATGGTCTGAATGGAGGTCTGTTAATACATATTTCAATGTACTGACTGCTGGCAGTCTGAGTGTATCTATTGGAGGAATAATAGGAGAAGGAGGGCAAGAACAGAAACTTGTTTTAGATAACATAATACTTCAACAAATAACCCTCGATTTACTAAGCAGCTTAGTTGAAAAAGCAGATAACTTAGAAGAAAGTGAGTATACAGCAGCTTCATGGGCTTCATTTCAAACAGCATTATCAAATGCCAAGGATGTAGTCAACAATGGAGATTCTTCTGGACTTGCGGATGCTTATAAAAATCTAAGTGAAGCAATGGAGAATCTGGAAAAAGAGAGTCCATCAATTAATATTAAGAAATTACAGGATTTACTAGAGTCGAGTGAGGTTGTTAAGATTGTTAACAACGGAGAGAACACTTATACAGCAGACTCATGGAAAGCATTTAATGATGCAAAAATGCAGGCACAAAGTGTTGTAGATGCAAATAGCAGTAATCCTGATTATACAAGTGATGAAGTCACAAAAGCGTATACGAACCTTCAATCAGCCATAGAAAATATGGGAGTAATCTCTATATTTTACTATTACAACGATAGTATTGCTAAGGATGATGAGCTGGGATTGGTATTTTGGAAGAGTGACAGGTCTTATTCTACGGCAGGTACGACGGATTGGCATGTTTGGAATGAAGGTGATACATATGCAATGATTGGCGTAGAAGGATATCCCGGATGGTATAGCATCCCAATGGTTCTTATGCCGACTCCAGCAGAAGAATATCCGGGATTTGAAATTCATAAAAAGAGTGATATCACCAATGCAGTAGAGACCTATGATAAGAATAACTATCCTACTGTAAGCGATAGTGCTGCCATTTATGCAGTTAAAAACGATAAGTATTATTGGGGGGAAGAACTTGTTAAATCTCTCATGCGCAAGATTACTCTATATGTGTATGATGAAAGCGGGACACCTGCAGTTGGTTCAGAAAGTGAGCTTTCAGTAGTCAATGAAACTACAGGAGAGATAGATAAGATACATATATACAATACAGCAGATAATATAAATTATTATGACATGACCCCCGACGCCGATAACTGGTATACACTGACTTTTTCTGCGCCGGATGCCGAAAAAGTATGTGATTTATATACAAAAGGCACAGACAATAACTATACATTTGCCGTTTCATTTACAAATGGAGAGACAAGCAGTGAGAATGCCGTTGATTTTACACCTGTCTTTGACGGCAGTATTTATTACAATAACGGAGGATTCTACAAATCCAAGGAGCTTGCCACAGGTGTGTCCCTGGCGGATTTGGATGATTTGTATAAGAAAGCAGAAGCATTAGAGGAGACCAGATACACAGAGGAAAGCTGGGCAGTGCTCACAGATAAGATGGCAGCAGCCAAGAGACTGATTGATGAAAATTCAAGTGATGTAGAAGCCATCACTACTGCCTTTGACGAATTGAATAGTGCAATTGAGAATTTGGTATCGTCAGGTATCCGCTTTTACTATTATGTCGGTGACACCGAAGGGAAAAAAGTCGGCGTATATCATTGGAGTAACAATCATAATATTTCATCCACTGCGGTAAATAATGATTGGATCTTCTGGGAGACGCCAATGTTTGAGATGACACCGGCTGAATATCCCGGATGGTATAGCGTACCGCTAACATTTGCAGGCAATGTGGAAGATTCAGCGAATTTTCAAATCTTAGTGGAAGGCAGCGAGACACCCCTATTTAAATGTGGGAGCGAAATAAACCCTGATAATGGCGGCAATGAAACTATTTACCAACAACTCTTTGCCATGGAGCAGACCACATACGCAGTCAAAGAGTTTGGTGAAGGAGACACAAAGACAACAAAACTCTACGAGGGTCTTGACTCAGCGCAAACTGCCATGCGCAACATCACATTGTACGCATACAGCGAAACAGGCACGCCTGCGATTGGTTCCTCCGTGGAACTTTCAGCACTCAATGAGCGCACCGGAGAGCTGCCAAAACTGACTGCATCAAAGACCGAAGGCAGCGTTCACTACTACAATATGACCGCAGAAGCGACAAGTACCGAGGCGTCTGAAGAAGAAATTTCCAACTGGTACAAACTGACATTCTCGATGCCGGTTTTTGAAGAAAACACGGATATCGGAATATACACACTTGCAGATGAAACCTACACAATAGACAAAAAGTTTGCAGACAAGGACACCGAGGGTTTGGTCAACATTGCACCTGTTTTCGGCGGAAGTGTTTACTACAGGGAAGGACAGCTCTATAAGACAAAAGAAGAGGCAGCAGGAATCACACTGGGACAGTTACAGCAATATCTGGAATCCGATGAAGTCACTGCCATTGTCAGAAATGGCGAGGGCATGTATACCGCAGCGTCGTGGGAGAAGTTTCAAAGTGCCAAAACAAAGGCGGATGAACTGGTATCCAAAATCGAAGCGAACGGAGAAGGATACAAGGATGCTGAGACTACAGCCGCATACAGCGCACTCAAAGAAGCCGTAGAAAACATGGTTTCAACCGGAAAAGTAATCAACCTGTACTATTATTCAGAAGCGCTAAATGAAGTTACAGATACAGACACAGAAAAGTACGGTCTGTATTTATCCGTATGGAACAATCAAAAAGTCAGCTCTACCAGAGAGGAAATCCAGCTCTCCCAAGGAGATTGGAGTTACAATGCCTACGCATTGGAAAAAGTGACAGATGAAGCCGTCAACTACGGATATGATAACTGGTATTCTGTTCCGGTCAAACTAATCGCGGCAAATGACGGAGCCGATGGAGACGGTTTCTTAATCCAGACAGGTAAAGCAGTCACTGCAGAGGGCGTGACCACCCACACAGCGCTCGCGGCAGATACGGGACTGATCAAGATAAGTTATTGGGAAAATAAAGCCATCTATGACAGCATGTCCGCATTAGACAACGGCGGGACAATTGCCATCAAAGGCACAGATACATACGCTTCCATATACGAAGCTGAGAACGTGACAATCGATAAACTGCTGGCGCTATATCAAGAAGCGGCGGCATTTGACGAAAAGGACTACTTGAAGGGCGAACAGTGGGATGCGTTCCAGGCAGCTCTGGCA
>CAMWJQ010000379.1 GCA_947174615.1 uncultured Lachnospiraceae bacterium | reverse complement strand
CTGCGAAAGTGCATTCTCTGTCAGGCTTTCGTCCTGTATTTGATGATTTATCGCTTAGGAAACTGCCTTCCCTCCATCTCCATAGGAAAACCATACGGAAGTATCCGCGGACAGTGGTTTTTCTTCTTCCGTTTTTGCATAATGGTAATCCGGAACATTCATATGAAAGTCATACAGAACAAAATTCTTTGCAAAAAAAGCCGAAACAATCAGAAACGCACAGACGGCACATACAACCGCTGTCCCTATTTTTCTCCCTTTCATTCCATTTACTATATCCTTTCCATAATCTGCGCTGATTCAAAATTTCTGAAAATGCCTCCAGCCGGATACGAAGCTGCTCTATATCCTGATAATTGTAATCCGTTTCCAGCCGGAACACCGGAATATCCAGCTTTTCAAATAGTTCCTCAAAACGTCCTAATTCAAAGTCATATTCAATCTGCCCTTTCAGGACATGATAAACAACGCCGTCTATCTCTTTTTTCGCAAGCAGTTTTTCTACGCGTTCATACATTGAATTGTTTTTTACATAGGCAGGAGAAGTATCATTCCTATAAAAAAGATGCGCGCCAGCACACTCGCATCCTTCTTTGCAGCGAGAGTCATCTGCCATGTTTTCTTTCTGCAAACGTTCCAGCCCGATACAGCCCTGCATGGAAAGCGTGGTGTAATCTGCCTGTAAGAATAGCTCAAGCCCGGCGTCCTCAATCAAAAACGGAACCTTGTAATTCGGGAAATACACCGGAGAGCCAAGCAGCAAAACTTTACTCTTTTTATTGTTCCGGCGCTTATGCTCCTTTCGCAGTCTGTCCGTCAGGCATTTAAGCTGAACGCTCCATTCCGAAAGATTATCCGCACAGTAATAGCTGCCTAAAATAAACATTCTGCTTGTTCCGTCCAGCGTATCCTGTGATACTTCCATAAAATCCTGCATCTGCCTTTTTGCCGCAAAAATCTGTTCCTGAGATTTTTGCAGGACTCGCTTTGTCAATGGTCTTTTCAGATGCAGCGAAACCGCATCCCGGCACGCTTCGTACTGTCGCCTCCACTCCAAAAGCATTTGATCGTCTTTCACAGGCGGAAAATGAAAGGTATGTATCTTGAATCCCCCTGACTTCAGGATATAAGCAAGTTTCCTTGTGCTGTCGCTGACCAAAGGTATCAAAATCAATGATTTTTCCGCAAAGCCGGAACGGATATATCCAAGCCCTGACCTGCTGACTGGATCCGTGTCCCTCGGCACAATGTCATCCGCCCACATGGAGCTTACCCTGCTCCCGCCCAAAATCCAGTAGGGCATCTTACCCGACACAAGGACTAATTCCTCCGGAATATTGGAACCAACCACAACAATACCGGAATTATTTTTTTTAAGATCTGTAAGATAGTGATTGATAACACATTTAATAAAAAACCGCAGTTCTTTATATGCTGGCATTGTTTCCACGAGCCTTTGCAGTACGTCCTTCAACTCTTTTTTATATGCACTTAAATTTACCCTGCCTTCCATATCGGTCCTAACGATAATTTCACTCCTTTCTGCACAGCCTGCAAATTTACTTTTCACATTATCCACCTCCTGTTATTATCATAAGGGTTTTTATATCTAATATCAAATATATATATAGAATGGCAATCCATACTTGAAAAGTATGGTTATTTATGTTATTCTAAACATAATGGCATATTTAAACAGGAGGTTTTTCACTTGGATATTCGGGTATTACAGTATTTCCTTGCGGTCGCAAGGGAGGAAAGCATAACAAAAGCGGCGGAATCTCTGCGCATGACACAGCCGCCGCTTTCCAGACAGTTAAAAGATTTGGAAGAAGAATTAGGAAAACAGCTATTCATTCGCGGAAGTAAAAAAGTCACACTGACCGAGGACGGAATGCTGCTGCGCAAACGTGCGGAAGAATTAGTTGATTTAATGGAAAAAACAAAGGCGGAGCTGACATCTTCCAGTGAGAACATAGGAGGCGATATTTATATTGGCTGCGGCGAAACCGAAAGCATTTCCTTTTTGGCACAGGCAGCACAGGATTTACAGAAAAAACACCCCCTCATTCATTACCACATTTACAGCGGTGATGCGGAGCGTGTTATGGAAAAACTGGATAAAGGCTTAATTGACTTCGGATTGCTGGTTGGGGAAGCGGACATCAGCAGATATGACTGCCTCAAACTTTCACAAAAAGACTTGTGGGGCGTGTTGATGCGAAAAGACAGTCCGTTAGCAGAAAAGGAAACGATCTGTGCAGAGGATTTGTGGGATAAGCCCCTGATTGTATCCCATCAGACCTCAATCAATACAGAAATGTTCCATTGGTTAAAGGCTGATATTTCCAAGCTTAATATTGTTGCAACCTATGATTTGATTTACAACGCCGCTCAATTTGTCAAAAAAGGCTTCGGATACGTGATTGCATTGGACAGACTGATTAACACGACAGGGGACAGCAATTTATGTTTTAAGCCGCTTTTTCCAACATTAGAGGCTGAACTTTGCATTGTTTGGAAAAAATATCAGGTTCTTTCGAGAGCCTCCAGTGTATTTCTGCAGCAGTTGAAAACAGAAACATTAGCCTACGGCAAGGAGATGATCGCTGCAGGCTTGACTTAGTGTTTCCTCAAAATTCTTCCAGCCACTCAGAAAAATATTCTGCGCCAAACTATCCACAACTTAATTTTCACTGTACTGGAATTCATAAACCTCTTTGGGCAACAATTACGGTATAGTTTTCGGTATTATATGTAACTCCTGTTTCTCTAAAACCATTTTTGTGCCAAAAATGTTCTGCTTGAGGATTCCCTTTTACCCAACCAAGACGGACATTCGCCATCCCAATACGGAACAGATAAGCACACAGGTCATTGATAATCTTGCTCCCTATTCCAGTATTCTGTATGGACACATCCGTCATAAAAAATCCAATAAAGGCTGTTAATTCATCCGGGTAGGCCATGATGAAATCCATCACAGCAATCAGTTTTTCCCCATCATAAAATCCCAGATAATACTTATCGCACATTTCCTTGTTGGGTGGGAGCACATTCATATCATTCATAATGCTCTGTTCTGATACAAACGGTGGACAGTATTGATAGTATAAACTGTTTTGATAGCATAATGTGTATACTTCCGCTGCATCATTGGCACACAACTTTCGAACAAGATATTGGTTTGAGAATAACGAAACATTCATTTTCCTTCTTTTTCCTTTCCAAACATTCAAATCCTGATTTAAATTTGATTTAAAATATTTGCCAGCCACTCGCAATGAATATTTTCATCTTAGTATATCTGGCGATATTTGTCAATTGCCTTTGACCTTGCGATCCCTGAAAGCCATGCGGACAGTCTGCCTTTATCGAAATCATACTTACCGGGACACTGCCATCAGTAAATAAATACATCTGCTACGCATTCCTAGACCCGTTATATATATTTCAACCGTCTTGACCAGCCTTTAACCGCAAACGGCAGGCACAAAACGCCGACCAGAACCGGAACAGCAATCAGCAAATACGGCGACCACACATATTTGCCAAAAAAGCAAAATGTATTTGTACGGAAAATATCGGCTCCACTTCCCACTAAGGGAATGAAGTCCAATGCCTTCTGCACTCCATACGGCAGATACTCAGCAATCATCATCGGACCATATACAACTGCCAGGCTAAACAATAAAGCCAATACATTGCTCCTCGTTTTGGCTGATATGAACATGACCACTCCTGCAAATCCGATTACCCCCAAAAAAACAAATGCATATTCATAAATTTCTGCCTGCAGCATATTCATCGGTGCAATGGCGATCAGTTTGATCGTCTGAATCGGCATATCCCATCCGGCAGTGCCCAAAAAGAAAATCTGTGACACAAGGTTTCCTACGGTCAAAATTGCAAAAAATTCCGCCGTAAAGGACAAACCTACACCTATTTTTGCAAAAGCAATTTTTTTCCATCCATTTTTTGTCGTTAAAAGCAGTGAACTTGTATTATTGT
>CAMWJQ010000378.1 GCA_947174615.1 uncultured Lachnospiraceae bacterium | reverse complement strand
GTTTTCAAGAAGGGCATCATAGTCCGCCACCCCATCCTTCACCAAATCCCGCTCCTGATAAAGCGCCATCTGCTCTCTCGTCAGTCCACCCGCTGCATACCAGTCCGTCGGGTTGGGAGACTGCGCGACCGTACAAAAAAACGCGGACCATGAATGAATACCATCAATATCCGGCAGTGCCAAAAGCTGCGCACGCTTCTCTGCGTCCAGCGCCCCTTCCCGCTGTTTCTCCGCAAGACATTCAGGATCGTAAATTTCCACGGCATAGTCGCCGCCGTCTCCAAAACTATTGCGTGCCATTTCCTCCGCATTTACGGAATTTGCATAGGATGCGATGCACGCTGTCAAAATGCCAGTCATTCCGAGCGAAACCAATGTCAGAATCATTTTTCTGCGGCTGCGTGCAAAGTTCAAGCCGGCAAGCCGAAACACGGAAAGCCGGCGGTGCAGTACGCGCGAACCGCCCGATACCGCCTGATACACATTGCCGCGCACTGCATCAATCGCAGAGACACGCCCCGCAAGCAGCATCGGCTTTCGGGTAGCGATAATCACCATCAGAACAGTCACCACCGCTATAAAAACCGCATACTGCAAATTTTTCACCCAGTTCCAATCGTCAGAATCCAACAATGCACAGAGCGCCGCCGCTGCCAAAAGCCCGGCTGGTATACTCATGCACATCAGCACCACCCGTTCGCACCGCACCACACTGCGAAGCTGCCGGGGCGTCGTGCCAATCACTTTCAGACGCCCATACTCACGCAGTTTCCCCATCACTGAAATATAAAATATATTATAGATTACGACAGCACAGACAATCGCAATCAGCAGTGCAACACCGTAAACTGGCAGGTCGCTGCTCAGATACAGTTCTGTCATATCAAAATAATTGGAACTAAAAAAATACATATTTTCCGGTATCCCCATCTCTTCATAAAACGCCCTAATATCCACACGCAGCCGCTCCGGCTCACTTGTGCTGCTTCCTGCAAACCGAAAGAGAATGTCAAAAGGCGTCTCCCCGCCCTGCGCGACTGCAAGCGCCTCCGAAACATAGACGTCAAATACGCGACTCGTATTTTCTTTTTCCAGAATACCAGAAATAACATACTCTTGTTCACCATCCCCCAAATTCAGGCAAATAGTCTGCCCAGTCTCCTCCGGTATTTTGATATATTCCAAAAATGCGCGCTCGACACAGATTTCATGCTTCTGCACAGGATACACGCCCGTGATGGGGTCCACCTGCATTAGTTCCAGCATTCCGGCGTCAAAAAACTTCACCGAAAGATTGGTATCCAGATAGCGAATATCGTGCGGGGAACTCTGATATCCCCAGCGTTCGAGCTTCCCTGTCGCCACAAGCCGCTCAATTCCCTCATAGGAAAGTCCGGTACAGCCAGACTGGTACTGTCCCCGAATATGCGCAAGCGCACGCTGCTGCTGTGCCGTGTGCAGAAACGCACAAAGTCCCATCAGGCAGACTGCCAGCGCGATTGTAAACACTGCGACCAGATTGCGCCGCCGGTCAGCCGCCAGACTGCGCCTTGCGAGTTTCCACTCTATTTTCTCCGTGTTGTTTGCAAAAGGCCACGTCATGACTGCATCCCTCCCCCATTCACAATTCTGCCATCTTCTATGCGTACGATGCGGTCGGCAAGCTGCGCGATCTCATTGTTGTGCGTAATCATCACAATGGTCTGGTCAAACTCCGAACTTGTACGTTTCAGCAGCCCCATCACATCGGCGCTCGTTCTGCTGTCGAGGTTTCCGGTCGGCTCATCAGCCAGCACAATCGCCGGCTTCGTCATCAGCGCTCGCGCAATTGCCACACGCTGCTGCTGCCCGCCGGAAAGGTTCGTCGGCATGTTTTCAAGCTTATTCTCCAGCGCCAGCAGATGCACAATCTCATCCATAAATTCCCTGTCTGCCGTGCCCCCGTCAAGCTCCACAGGAAGCACAATATTTTCGTATACATTCAAAATCGGCACAAGATTATAATTCTGAAAGATAAACCCGATATTGCGGCGCCGGAAAATGGACAACTCCTCATCATTTTTCTTCGCAAGCTCCTCCCCGCGCACAAGCACACTGCCCGCAGTCGGCGTGTCCAGACCACCCATCATGTGAAGCAGCGTGGACTTGCCGCTGCCCGATGTTCCCACAACAGCAACAAATTCCCCCTGTGCCACTGAAAAGCTTACGCCGTTCAGCGCGCGGGTAATGTTTGGCTCCTTGCCATAATACTTTTTCAGGTCGATTGTCTGCAATACATTCATTTCTCATTCCCCTTTCAAGACCATTATCATTGCAAAGCATGTCGGAAGATCGGACATGCGCTCATACAGGCTGCTTATATCATAAAACTGAAATGTTACAGAAATGTCCGCGAACAATAAAACTCGCCGCCAACCCATTGATAACCCATTCCATAAACAGTCTTAATATACACAATGCCATCTGTCTCAATCTTCCCCCGCAGGCGGCTGATGGCAGTTGTCAGCGTATGTTCATCCACATAGTTTCCATCCACATCCCACAGCCTTTCGAGAAGCTGCTGCCTTGTCAACACAACGCGGTCATTTTTTCGAAAGAGATTCAGCATTCGAAACTCCATCGCAGTCAGCGTCAGCGGCTTGCCGTCCAAAATGGCTGTCTGCTCTGAAAAATCAAGAAACAGCCGCCCATCATCATAGATTTCCCGCGCCGGTTTATGGCGCTCAAGCATGGCAAACATGGCTTTGATTTTCCGCAGCAGGGCACCGATCGAAAAAGGCTTTGTGATATAATCTACCGCTCCTGCCTCATATCCTTTCATCTGGTCGCATTCCTGATCATTAGCCGTCAAAAAAATGACAATTGTGTCAGGATTATCCGGCTTTAACAGCCTGCACAAATCATATCCGTCACCATCCGGCAGATTGATATCCAGCAGAACCAGGTCAAACGCAGACCGACGCAGCGTATCCGCTGCCGTCTGTGCATTCAATACCGATGTGACCTCATACCCTTCTCCCGACAGATTGTATACCAACGTTTTATTCAACAAACGGTCATCCTCTACCACCAAGATCTTTTTCATAAAATGTATCATTCCTCTCACTTCGCTTAAAACACCTGAAACGCACTGACTGCACAGACAAGACATCATCGGTCCAATGCCTGTAATCGTTATCCTATCAAAAAATTGTCCGCAAAATGTTACAAGAACCCAAAATATAAAAATACTTTGTCAGCTCCCTCTGACAATTTTTCTCTGGATGCCCGTGTGCATAAAAAAGGCTGCTCATACTGAGCAGCCTTAAAGCTCTTTTTCTGATTTTATTATGCATGGTCCTTTCCACATTAAAATTCTATAGCACAACTGCAGCGTACAAAAATTTGTCCTTGCAGGCAGTTATAGGAAAAGGGTTTCTGCCAGAAATATTAGTAATTCTCTGCGCTGATCTCAAAATAACTCTGCGGATGGTTACATACAGGACAGATTTCCGGCGCCTTAGTTCCTACGACAATGTGCCCGCAGTTGCGGCACTCCCATACCTTGACCTCGCTCTTTTCAAATACAGATGCCGTTTCTATATTTTTCAGAAGGGTACGATAGCGCTCCTCGTGATGCTTCTCGATTGCCCCAACCATGCGGAATTTTCCCGCCAGCTCCACAAAGCCCTCCTCCTCGGCAGTCTTTGCAAATTCTTCATACATATCCGTCCACTCGTGGTTTTCGCCGTCAGCCGCCGCACTGAGATTCTCTGCGGTATTTCCGATTCCATTCAATTCCTTGAACCACATTTTCGCGTGCTCCTTCTCATTGTCGGCTGTCTTGAGAAACAACGCTGAAATCTGCTCCATGCCTTCCTTCTTCGCAACAGATGCAAAGTAGGTGTACTTGTTTCTTGCCTGGGACTCTCCGGCAAATGCCGCCTCAAGGTTTTTTTCTGTCTGCGTTCCCGCGTACTTATTTGTTTTCATAATGCCTCCTTCTATAAACTTTGATATTTTATTTTCTATT
>CAMWJQ010000377.1 GCA_947174615.1 uncultured Lachnospiraceae bacterium | reverse complement strand
AAAACATAATCTAATCTGGAGGACTCTAAGATGGACGCAAATGAAAAAATTGAAAACGAAAACGAAGATAAGGAAAAATCAGATAAAGAAAAATTAGATAAAGAAAAATTAGACTTGGAAAAAGCAGCAATCATCGAAAAAACCTATACATGCCCTGTCTGTGACAAAAAATTCCACACAAAAGCCGTGAAAGCCAGCTCTGCAAAGTTTGTAGCCACGATGGCTGACCTGCGGCCCATTCACAGCAATATCAATGTCACGAAATATGATGCAATCTGCTGCCCAAACTGTGGCTTCTCAGCGCTTACCAAAAACTTTACAAGCTCCACAGCTTCCCAGCGCAAACTGATTCGTGAGAAAATACAAACCAATTACAAATCCCACGACGAGGTAGCATGCGAGATCTATACAACAGAAACGGCAATCAGCCGCATGAAAATGGCGCTGCTGTGCACCGTCACCAAGGGCGGCAAAGACAGCGAGATTGGAAATGTATGCCTCAAGATTAGCTGGCTGTATCAGGATCTGGCAGATGAAATGCCCGATGACGCTCCAGACGCTGCTGCGAAAAAAGAACTTTATCTAAAAGAAGCCGACAATGCGGCAATGAACGCCTACGAGCGCCTGACAAACGCCCGAATGCGTGAAAGCTTCCCCATCGCGGGCATGAACGAGACCACGCTTGACTATCTGCTGGCATACTATGCCTCCAAAAAAGGCGAATATCAGACGGCGATGCGTCTCTTATCCGGTGTCGTCACCAGCAAAAGCATCAGCCCGCGCCTGAAGGATAAGGCGCTGGAACTCAAAGAACAGGTCAGCCAGCTTCGAGATCAGGAAGCGCCATAATCAGCTAATCTCATTAAGAAAACGTGAGGGCAGGAGATTTCCTGCCTCCTTTTCTTGAATATAAAAGATAAAAAGATGCTCCTTCGCACGCGTCATCGCCACATAAAACATTCTGCGCTCCTCTTCCAGCTCCGCATCTGTCACCGCCTTCTTGTGCGGTATAACACCTTCATTCACATCCGGAAGTATCACAACATCCCATTCAAGTCCCTTAGAGGAATGCATCGTGACCATGCTCACGGCATCGGTATTCATTTTTTTCAGTCGATTTTCCTGCTGCGCAATCTCATACAGCACAGCATCATAATTCTCAATATGCTCCAGCCAAAGTTCTATTGTCTCAAACTCTCTTGACAGCCGCATAAGCTCATCCAGTTCTTCAAGCTCCTCTGACACATCTTTGCCCTTCTCTGCCGCCTGCTTTTTTAGATATGCATCATATCCAGACCCGTTTCCGACGCCTTTTCTAATAAAATTTACTGCCGAAAAAGGATTTAGACTTTTGATAAAATGAAGTGCATCATAAAACTCAAGAATATTCTGCACCACATAACCGGTTCCATGGTTATTGTCAATCAGTTCCCGCATCTTGAAAGTTCCGCGCGGTACAGTACTTCTCTTGATATACCGCACAGGCTTATTCATGATTCTGAGAAAATCCTCCTGACGATCTTCATACAAGGCGTATCTCATATAGGCGATCATATCTTTTGCAACAGGACTTTCGTAGATGTTTTTAGGTTTTTCCTTCATGGTGAAGGGAATCCCTTCTCTCATCAATCGGTCTGCGGTGTATATGGTATGATTATTTGTGCGGTATAAAATTGCAATATCACTGTATTTCGTATCTGGCAGCGCTATGTACTGCTTGATTAACAGTGCAATACTTTCTGCCTGTTTTGATTTCGACTGAAAGGAATATATTTTCACACCATCATTTTGTTTATTTTGTGCCGTGACTGCCTTGTCAAAACGCATCTTGTTATGTGAGATCAAACGCGCCGCAGTATCGACAATTCCCTGCCGGCTCCTGTAATTCACATCTAAAAGCACCTGCTCTGCCTTAGGATACTCCTTTGTAAAGTTCAGCATAATCTCAGGCTTCGATCCGCGAAAACCATAGATCGACTGGTCGTCATCCCCCACAATAAACAAGTTGTCCTGCGGCTTGGCAAGCAGTCTTACCACCTCATACTGCAGAGGGCAAATATCCTGAAATTCATCGACAAGAATATACTGAAAACGCTGCTGCCAAAGCTTTAACGTGTCTGGTCGCTCCACTAATAAATTGCGGCACAAAAGCACCATATCGTCAAAATCAATCAGCTTATTGCGGTTCATCTCCTGCTTGTACATCTGAAAAATCCGCTCGAATACTGCCTGCGGTACTGTCAGGCTTTTGACCTCCTGCGGCGTGACGCCGTTATTTTTGACTGTGCTGATCTCTGACAATAGATTTTGAAGCGTCTCCGTGCTGTAATCTATCTGCGTCTGTCCTAAAATTTCATCTGGAAGCTCACGGATAATCTGTGCGAGCAGCCTGTATTTGTCATTTTCGCGTATGATATTCTGCGCCGTAAAACGGTATGTATGCCGTAAAATCTGAAAAAAAACAGAGTGAAACGTACCAAAATGAACCGGATAACACGTCCCCTCATTGAGTTTGGCAAAGCGCTCCTGCATCTCCTCCGCAGCCGCCTTGGTAAACGTAATGACAAGGATGTCCTCCGGTTTGACATGGTGGTGTTCTATTAAATATTTGATTCTCCGCGTGACGACAAATGTCTTTCCAGAGCCGGGACCCGCTAACACCAGCATCGCTCCGGCTCCATGGGTGATCGCCCTGTACTGGGCTTTATTTACACGATTCCTATCCAGCATTTTCAAGTAACTCAATACCCTTTCTGATTCGAAACAGGGTCTCCTCTTTTCCAAGAATTTCCATAATCTCTGTAGCGCCCGCAGGCGTCATCTGTAAACCTGACACTGCCGTCCTGATCGGCCACATGACGTAACCGTTCTTTACTTCCTTCTCGGCCACATAGGACAGAAGCATCTGGTAAAGCGCATCATTCGAGTAATCTTCCTGCGCCTCAAGCAGCGGAAGCACCTCTTTTAACACTGTCAGCGCGCTCTCTTTTGTCGTTTTCATCTTTTTGTGTGCATACATTGCAGTATCATACTCCGGCAGTGTCTCAAAGAATGCGATTAATCCCTGAATGTCAGGAAGTACCTCGATGCGGGTCTGAACCATAGCTGCGATTTTTTTCAAGTCAAATTCCTTGTGGAGTACTTCTTTCATATAGGGAAGCGCCATGTCATAAAAACGGTCGGCATCCATTGCCTTAATGTACTCTCCATTCATCCATTTGAGCTTGTTCATATCAAATACAGACGGGGACTTATTGATTCTGGTATAATCAAAATCACGAATCAGTTCATCGAGCGTAAAGATTTCACGGTTGTCCTCTGGGCTCCAGCCAAGCAGTGCGACAAAGTTGATGACAGTCTCTGGCAGAATCCCCTGCTCTACGATATCCTCAAAGGAGGAGTGCCCGCTGCGCTTGCTGAGCTTCTTGTGCTCCTCGTCCGTGATGAGCGGCAGATGCACATAGATTGGAATCTCCCATCCAAAAGCCTCATACAAACGATTGTATTTCGGTGTGGAAGAAAGGTATTCATTTCCGCGCACCACATGGGTTATTTCCATCAAATGATCATCGACCACATTTGCAAAATTATAAGTAGGATATCCATCTGACTTGATCAGAATCATGTCATCAAGCTCTGAATTGTCGATCGTGATATCTCCGTAAAGCTCATCATGAAAACTCGTTGTGCCCTCTGTCGGGTTATTCTGCCGGATCACATAGGGAACGCCGCTCGCAAGCTTTGCCTCCACTTCCTCCTTGGACAATCCGAGACAGTGCTTGTCATAGACCGTGATCTCCTTGCCCTCCACAACCTCTGATTTCAGCGCAGCAAGCCTTTCTTTATCGCAGAAACAATAATATGCCTCCCCCTTGTCAATCAATTCCTTGGCGTACTTCATATAGATGCCTGCCTGCACGCGCTCGCTCTGTACATAAGGTCCAAAACCCTTGTCCTTGTCTGGTCCCTCATCATAGATTAAACCTGTCTTTTCTAACGTATTATAAATAATGTCTACCGCTCCCTCGAC
>CAMWJQ010000376.1 GCA_947174615.1 uncultured Lachnospiraceae bacterium | reverse complement strand
CCACAAATCACAGTGCTTGGCATCAATCAAAGTCAGGAGGCACAGGATCACAATATCTTTGTCTATGAACAGGATGGTATTCGTGTTGCAATTCTAAACTATACTTATGGAACCAATGGAATCCCAATGCCGTCCGGGATGCCTTACGCAGTGAATTTATTAGAGGAAAAGAAGGTGGCAGCGGACATTGCGGCGGCAGAAACAATGTCGGATTTTATCATGGTCTGTCCGCACTGGGGGACAGAGTATCAGCTCACGCCGTCGGCAGAGCAGGCGCGGTGGACTCAGTTTTTTCTGGAAAACGGTGTGGACCTTGTGATTGGCACACATCCGCATGTCATAGAGCCAATTGAGTGGGTGCGGGACGACAATGGGAATGAGATGCTGGTCTATTATTCGCTTGGCAATTTTGTGAACTGGACATCGAGTTCAGGAAAAGGCATCGCAAACAGGATGGTCGGCGGCATGGCAGAGATCACCATCGCAAGAGAGCCAGATGGTGATGTGGCAGTGAAATCGTATGGCATTGAGCCGGTTGTCTGCCATCTAAGCCAAGGCGCAAACGGAGTGACGACTTATTTCCTCTCTGAGTATACGGAGGAAATGGCAGCGCAAAATGCGATACTTTCGCAGGATTCGGCATTTTCTAAAGAATACTGCCTCAATCTGTGTGAACAGGTCTGGGGAGAGTGGGGGCAGAATATACAGAAAATAAGAAAGTAAAAGAATGATAAAAAGGATTGAATAGAATAAGCGTTAGGAAATCCCGATAAGGAGAGGAAATGGAACATTATATCACAGAAATTCGCATTGAAAAGTTGAGGCATTTATCCAATATAGTGATTTCTTTAAATCCCAAACAAAGACAGAATTTGATTCTTACTGGTAAGAATGGCTCAGGAAAGACATCTTTACTGATTGCTTTGCAAAAGTATTTGCAAGCAATAAATGACAAAAGATTTAAGGATTTAATTGAACGATATATTCCTAGATTGCCAGCTATAAAAGAGCGTTTCAAAAATGCCAAAACAGAAGCAGAACAGTATGAAATAAAAAAAACAAATAATTTTTGTCTGGATCAAATAAATCAATACGCAGACGGAGTGAGGGTTTTATTTAACGATAGCGCGCACTTAGAGGCTCTGTACGAACAGGGGAATTTTATCACAGCATATTTTCCTGCAAACAGAAAGGCTCAGATTATAAAGTCTCAAGGCGTTGAGGATATTAAGTTAGATGTTTCTTATAGAATTTCATCTGAACCCGGACAACTTCTTCTAAAATATATGGTGCATCTGAAAACGCAGCAGGCATATGCAAGAAACGAGGGTGATCTGGCAGTTGTAGACAGAATCCAGGAATGGTTTAACCGATTTGTGGATGCTCTACGGATTTTGTTGGATAATGATACTGTTGAATTACAATACGATTATAAGGAGTATAATTTTAAAATTCACGAATCCGGCAGGAATCCATTTGGGCTGGAAGAATTGTCCGATGGATATTCTTCTGTGATTCAGATTGTGTCGGATTTGATATTAAGAATGGATAAAAACTGGCTTTTAGGCGATGAAATCAGCCAGTATGACACAGAGGGAATTGTGTTGATTGATGAGATTGAGACACATCTTCATATAGGGCTGCAAAAGAAGATTATGCCATTTTTGACACAATTCTTCCCGAACATTCAATTTATTGTAACTACGCATTCTCCATATATTTTAAATTCCCTCTCGAATGCCAAGGTGTATGATTTGGAAAATGGTATGGAATTAGAGGATTTATCCGCATATTCTTCGGATGAGCTTGCTGAAGGGTACTTTGGAGCAGATGAGTATTCGGAGCAAATAAAAGAAAAAATCATAAGATATCAGGCTCTGAAAGAAAAGCCAGATTTAACGGAGAAAGAACATGCGGAGAGAGCCAGACTCCGAAGTGAATTACGAAATATTCCCAAAGCATTATCAAAGGAAATAGCAGAAATACTTTATGATATAGAAGGTAAGCGAATATGATAAAGGTGGAACGAAAAAGAACTGAAAAATCAGAAAAAGCGATAGCTTCCTTGAAAATAGAAAAATCTAAAAAAGGTTCCTATAACACTCCAGAAGTGAATGCAGCATTAAAAGAAATGTTTCATGGGAAATGTTATATTTGTGAAAATAAACAGATTACTTCTTATCAAATTGAACATTTGGTTTCGCATCGTGGAAATATGGATTTAAAGTATGATTGGAATAATCTTTTTTTGGCTTGTGCACATTGTAATAATACGAAGCTGGATAAATTTGAACCTATAGTTGATTGCACCAAAGAGAATGTCGAGACACTGATTGCTTTTCGAAGAACAGGATATTTTGGAACGGATGAGAAATTGCTTTTTGATATGCTCGATTGTCGAATAGAAGTACAAAATACAGTAAAACTGTTACACGAAGTCTATTATGGTTCTACGCCTCAAAAGAAAATGGAGGCTACAATCTTGAGAAGAACACTTAGAAAGGAACTTTCGGAGTTTAAGGAATATGTCCGCGAATATCATGAAGCTGAAGATGAAGAAAAGGAAGACTTGAAGTATCTTCTACAACAACATTTAAAAGATAGTTCACCATTTGCGGCTTTTAAGAGATGGCTGATCAGGGATAACAAAGAAGCTTTTGCAGAATTATACGTGTATTTAGCGTAACCGCTTTGAATTTTTTCCGTCTTTTTGGAGATACTGTTGATGATATCGTGTTTACTCGCTGCCAGAAAGGAGTGCACAGCAGCGATAAGATTAAATGAATAGTGACAGGAGGGCGGTTATGAAAACAGCATATTTTAAGATTACAGATGTACATGCTAGGGAAGTACTTGATTCGAGGGGCAATCCGACCGTTGAGGCAGTGGTGACAGTCAATGACTGCTGCGAGGGAAGGGCAAGTGTGCCTTCTGGTGCAAGCACTGGAAAGTTCGAGGCAGTGGAGCTTCGGGACGGCGAGATGCGCTATATGGGGCTTGGCGTGGAGAAAGCAGTCAACAATGTCAATACCAAAATCAAAGATAAGCTGATCGGCACAGATGTGTGCAACCAGAAATTGATTGACCATATTTTAGTAGATACAGATGGGACGGACAACAAAGGGAATCTGGGGGCGAATGCTACCTTGAGCGTGTCAATGGCAGCCGCGCGCGCAGCCGCAAATGCCTTGGGGATGCCGCTGTACAGATATCTGGGCGGTGTCAAGCCAGACAGGCTTCCGGTTCCGATGATGAATATTTTAAACGGCGGCAGACATGCGACAAACACCGTTGATTTTCAGGAATTTATGATCATGCCAGTCTCGGCAGCAAATTTTCGGGAGGCACTGCGAATCTGTGCAGAGATTTATCACAACCTCAAGAAAATATGTCACAAGAGAGGATTGTCTACTGGCGTGGGCGACGAGGGTGGCTTTGCGCCGGATCTTCCAGATGCATTTGCGGTGCTGGACTTGATCGTGGAGGCTGTCAAGGCAGCAGGATATGTGCCGGGGCATGATATTAAGATTGCGCTGGATGTGGCTGCCTCTGAGCTGTACAATGAGGAGGATGGTACCTATCATTTCAGCGGCGAGACGGAGTTAAAGCGCAGAAGGGCGTCTGTGGACGGCAATGGCGCGTGTGCGTGCTATGAGGCTGGCAAGGAGTTTGATATCAAAGACAATGAGCCCATGATCACGCGTACTACGGAGGAGATGATCGCATACTACGAGCAGTTGATCGAGCGGTATCCGATCATTTCTATAGAGGATGGTCTCGCGGAGGATGACTGGGATGGCTGGGCAGAGTTGACCAGACGGATTGGCGATAAGGTTCAGCTTGTGGGAGATGATCTTTTCGTGACAAATACAAAGCGTCTGGATGCTGGTATCAAGAAAAAAGTGGCAAATGCGATTCTTGTCAAAGTGAACCAGATCGGAACGGTGAGCGAGGCGATTGAGGCAGTGGAAATGGCACAGCACAACGCTTATAAGGCTGTGATCAGCCACAGGAGCGGTGAGACAGAGGATGCTTTTATCGCAGACCTTGCAGTGGCGATGAA
>CAMWJQ010000375.1 GCA_947174615.1 uncultured Lachnospiraceae bacterium | reverse complement strand
GCAAATAAGGAGACATTGTTCACAGCCGCGCATATCATTATGCCGCTTGCGGCTGAAATGGGCTCTTCGCTTCTGCCGGTTGACAGTGAGCACAGTGCGATTTTCCAGTCGATGCAGGGTGAAAATAAAGACCGTATCAGCAAATTGCTGATCACGGCGTCAGGAGGTCCATTTCGGGGATGGACGAGACAGCAGTTAGAGCAGGTGCGGCTTGAGGATGCACTAAAACATCCGAATTGGGCTATGGGACATAAGATTACAATAGATTCGGCGACACTTGTCAATAAAGGGCTTGAGGTCATGGAGGCGAAGTGGCTTTTTGGTGTGGGTTTGGACCAGATTCAAGTGGTAGTGCATCCGCAGAGTATCATTCACTCGATGGTGGAATATGTGGATGGCGGAATCATAGCACAGCTTGGAACGCCTGATATGAAACTGCCGATACAGTATGCGTTGTTTTATCCAGACAGGCGGCCGATGGCAGGAAAAAGAGTAGACTTCTACAAACTTGGAAGCATCACTTTTGAGAAGCCGGATCTGGAGACTTTTACGGGGTTAAAGCTGGCGATGCGGGCGGCAGCGGAAGGCGGAAGTATGCCAACGGTATTCAATGCGGCAAATGAGCGGGCAGTAAGCCTGTTTCTACACAGAAAGATTCGCTTCTTGCAGATTCCTGAGATGATTGAACTGTGTATGGATACGCATCGCAGAATAGAAAATCCTAATGTGGAGGAGATATTGAGAACAGAACAGGAGACATACGAGTTGATTCGGAGGAGGACAGAATAGGGAATGATTGTCACAATTATTGTATTTGTGCTGATTTTTGGCGTGGTGGTAATCGCACATGAGCTAGGTCATTTTCTGATTGCAAAATTGAATGGTATCAAGGTACTGCAGTTTTCGATCGGCATGGGACCAGACATTATCAAGTTTACAAAGGGTGAGACAAAATATGTACTCAAGCTGCTTCCGATTGGCGGCGCTTGTATGTTCGAGGGCGAAGATGGGATTTACTCAACTGCCCCTGATAGTGAGGAGAAGGATGGGCAGAAACCAGAGGGCGCATTTAATGATGCGAATGTCTGGTCAAGAATTGCGACTGTCTTTGCAGGACCATTTTTTAATATTATTCTTGCTTTTTTGTTGTCGCTGATTGTCGTTGGTTTTTCGGGTGAGGTGATACCAACGATCAATTCACTGACAGAGGGATATCCGGCGATCGAGGCAGGACTGCAGGAGGGGGATATCATCACAAAGATTGACGGAGAACGCATTTATTTACAGGGGGAAGTGACTTTTGCATCCGCATTGAGCGGCGGAGAGCCGATGGAGATTGAGTATAAACGAGACGGTGCAAAATATACGACTGTAGTCACACCAAAATTTAATGAGCAGGATAATCGGTATTATATCGGGTTTACGATTGGAGAAACCATTCAATGCAAAGGTTTGGATTTGATCAGATATAGTGTCTACGAGGTGCGTTATTGGTTTAAAACGACGATCAAGAGTTTGTTGATGCTGGTTCAGGGGAAACTTTCTGCAAATGATCTGTCAGGTCCAGTCGGCATTGCAGCGACGATTGATGAGACGATTGAAGTGACAAAACCGTATGGACTGCCGACAGTTGTGCTCACGATGATTAATTTTGCCGTGCTGCTCAGCGTGAACCTTGGCATTATGAATCTGCTGCCATTACCAGCGCTTGACGGCGGAAGACTTCTGTTTCTGTTTGTTGAAGTTGTCCGCGGTAAACCTGTGTCGCCGGACAAGGAAGGATTGGTGCATTTTGTTGGATTTGTGGCGCTGATGGTGCTGATGGTCTTTGTATTGTATAATGATATTGCGAGGATTTTTATACACTAAGGAACTGTTAATAAATTACTCATGACAATTACTTGTCTAAATGTCCATCTGCGGCATCAGAAAATCTTGACGTGAGGCATTGCCCTTTATGCCTTTGACTCCTATGCCTGCGATTTTCTTCTTTGCAGCTGAACATTTATACGGCGTATTTGTCACAAGTAATTTCTGAACAGTTTCTAAAACACGAATAGTATGCTGATTTTAATTAGGAGAAAAGTATGTATCGAGATAAAACAAAGGTAATACACATTGGGGATAGGGTGATCGGCGGCGGAAATCCAATTCTGATTCAGTCTATGACCAACACAAAAACAAACGACGTGGCGGCAACAGTGGCGCAGATTCAGCGTCTTGCCAGAGCAGGCTGTGACATCGTTCGATGTACAGTGCCGGATTTGGCGGCAGCGAAGGCGATTGCACAGATTAAGAAAGAGATTTCAATGGAAGAGGTCTCAATTCCGCTGGTGGCAGATATCCATTTTGACTATAAGATGGCGATCGCTGCGATAGAGTACGGCGCTGACAAAATCCGTATCAATCCTGGAAACATTGGGAGCAGGGAGAAGGTTGCGGAGGTGGTGCGGGCTGCCAGAGAACGGTCGATACCGATTCGCGTTGGCGTAAACAGTGGGTCTCTCGAGAAAGAGCTGGTGGAGCGATACCACGGCGTCACGGCGGAGGGGCTTGTGGAGAGCGCGCTGGACAAAGTGCATATCATTGAAGATTTAGACTATGACAATCTTGTGATCAGTATCAAGTCCTCAGATGTCATGATGTGCGTGAAGGCACATGAGCTGCTCGCGGACAGGACGCAATATCCGTTACATGTAGGTATCACGGAAGCTGGCACGGTGACAAGCGGGAACATCAAATCGGCAGTGGGGCTTGGTATTATTTTGAATCAGGGAATCGGCGATACGATCCGCGTATCTCTCACGGGGGACCCGGTCGAGGAAATTAAGTCCGCAAAGCTGATTCTGCGCACACTGGGGCTGCGGACAGGCGGCATTGAGGTCGTGTCCTGCCCGACGTGCGGCAGAACCAATATTGATTTGATTGGGCTGGCAAATCAGGTAGAAACAATGGTTCAGGATTATGATCTTGATATTAAGGTGGCTGTGATGGGCTGTGCAGTTAACGGTCCTGGTGAGGCGAAAGAGGCTGATCTTGGCATTGCGGGAGGAATTGGAGAGGGACTGCTCATCAGGAAGGGAGAGATTGTCAAAAAAGTACCAGAGGGCGTGCTTTTAGATACATTGAAGTATGAGCTGGACCATTGGAAGTAGGCTGAGGTGTGGGATGGAAAAGAGATTTTTCGAGGCATTTCCAAATCTTGAATTAGGCGGTGTGCAGAAGGATTTATTCGAACAGACGATGGTGGAGCGAATCACCGCGACAAAACGAAAAGACTTCTTGCGTGTATATTTCAGAAGTGAGCGTTTAATTGAAAAGGAACTGGTATATGCGGTGGAGAAAGAGATAAAAAAACAGTTTTTTCCGCGAGAGGATATTCACATAAAACTATATGAGCGATTTGTCCTTTCTGGGCAGTATAACCCCCAAAAGCTGATGGAATTGTATCGGGATAGCATTCTAATGGAAATCAAAGAATGCGACCATATGCTCTACACAATATTTCGTCAGGCAGACATCGAGTTTCCGGAAGAATCTGTCATGGAGCTTGTTCTCGAGGACAGCGTGATTGCAAAGTCTAAGGAGGACGAGCTGATTGGCATTTTGGATAAGGTGCTGAATGAGCGCTGTGGATTTCAGGTAAAGTTTCAGACTGCATATAAGAAAGCGGCAGCAAGCAAATATAAGGAGGATGATGCGCTTCGCATCAGAAAGATTGTGGAGGTGATCAGCAGCCGTTTTGGCGGGAATGCCGAGGCAGCTGCTGGAGAGATGCCGCAGGCAGCCGCAGCGTCTAAAGGAAAAGATCGGGCAGACACAACGCCTGCGGCAGAGCAGTCAAAGACTGCTGCCGCGGTAAAGCAGAAAGACCCGGCAGCTTCTGGTGGAGAGCGCAAATCTTATGGCAGATTTGAGAAGAGTACAGACAGGAGTATGCAGCGTCGGGCACTAAAGCGCTCAGACAATCCCAATGTAATTTTTGGTCGTGATTTTGAGGAGGAGAGTATCAGCATAGAGGAAATCGTGGGAGAGATGGGCGAGGTGGAGATACGAGGCAAAGTGCGTGCGCTGGAA
>CAMWJQ010000374.1 GCA_947174615.1 uncultured Lachnospiraceae bacterium | reverse complement strand
ATCATTGAGATGATCACCGGCATTACGAACCAAACCAGCCTGCTGTCCCTCAACGCCAGCATTGAGGCGGCCAGGGCGGGCGATGCCGGCAGGGGCTTTGCGGTGGTGGCGGGCGAAATATCATCCCTTGCAGGCCAAACCAAGGATGCGACAGTCAACATCACGGAGTTGATTCAGAGCATCAATGCGGAACTGAAAGAGGTGTCTGACGCCATCGACCTGGTGACAGACAGCAATAAGTCCCATGCGGCCACGGCCAGGGAGGTGCGGGACAGCTTTGAGAGGATTGCCGAGATGACAAAGGCCATCGGGCTGCAGACCAGTGCCATGAAGGAGACGGTGATGAATTTGGATACTGCCAATGCCGGCATTGTGGAAAGCATCCAGACCATCTCCGCCATCACGGAGGAGGTGTCCGCGCATTCCAGCGAGACCTACGAAGCCTGTGAGAAGAACAGCAGCATGGTTTCCGAGGTGACCGGCATTGTGGAGAACTTAAACGAAGAAACGAAAAAAATTAAAAAAAGCTATTGACATTTGGGACAGAACTTAGTAGAATAATTAATGTTGCAGGGAGAACTTGCAGCATGTGCGTTTAGCTCAGCTGGATAGAGCGTTTGGCTACGGACCAAAAGGTCGGGGGTTCGAATCCTCTAACGCACGTTTAAAGGACTAGGATGCTAGTTCTTTATTTTTTTGTATCTCATTGAATGCTTTCAGATAGATCCGGATATGTTCAAAGACCTTACTCCCAATGTACGTACAGTATATACAGTGAGGGAATATCGCTGTCAGGGAATTTCAGGACATTTACTTGATATAGTTGTGGAAGATGACTGTAACAAGTTATATATAGACAACAATTCCCTTACTGTGTATATCCGCAGGCTTCGTACAAAAATTGAGGATAATCTGGGAGAACCGAAACGGATTGCCACTGTCCGTGGTATGGGATATAAATGGAACACTCAGTTAAAGACACCGCTTGCTGCTCTCAATATTTATATTGGGCTGATACAGGACGAGTGTAGGATTTCTCTGTTATATTCAGGAATTGTAAGGAAATGATCATCGAGGTGATTGCCGTGTTGAAAGAAGCATCAAGGAAATGTGAACAGACAATTATTATGATTACTCATAGCCGCAGTATCACACAGAACGAAGACAGGATTTTGATTGTATCGGACGGGGTACCAACTGATTTGGGGAGGTGCAGAAAAGCTTTCTTAGTCTTAAAACGCAAGCTTTTTTCGTATCTTACTTTGTATGAAGGAAAAATAAATTTTGTAGATTCTAAGACTTAATATCCTCAATGATTATAAGTGTAAAATTGCATACCTCATACAATTTTTTGACAATCTTATTTTGAATATTTTGTAAAAAACATAGATATGCGTTTACCGTATCCTGCAGGTTACTTGACATAAAAAACGAAAGTGTATATACTATTCTTATAAGCAGAATTGACACAAAAGTGAAATCGTAAATTTTTGGCTATTATGTTTTATTCATAGAAAAATAGGAGAATAAGGAGTCGGCTATGCGTAAGAAAAATAGTAATATCAGCGTTAAGGTATCATTGTATATAGCTATACTGCAAGTTATTGTTATGTTGTGTCTGTATTTGTTCATCAGCTTATCTATTACTCAAAATATGAAGAATACAATAATAGATAATATGCAGACGATATCTGTTGACAGGGCAAGGATAATAGAAGATTATATACGAACATCTGAGGATTTTCTCACTGCATATAGCAGGGCAGGGGAAATAGCAGATTTGCTGTCAGCGCCAACAGATGCTGAAGTTGTAGCGGCAGCACAGCGCTACACGGAAATTTTTAGCGCTGACAGGGAAAATCTTGAGGGTATATACATATGTGATTGGAATTCCAAAGTATTGGCACACACACAACAGCCTGTGGTGGGTAGGATATTGAGAAAAGATGATACTTTAAAGGTATTGCAAGAATCTTTGTTGCATGCAGATGGTGTATACAATACCGGTATCATTATATCACCTGCCAGCGGTGAACAGGTCATATCAATGTACAGGGCATGTTATGACAGTTCAGGAAAACCGACAGGTTATGTTGGCGGGGCAATATTTACAACAGGAATGTTTAGGGAAATCAACGAACTTCCCAAGAACGGTTTGGAGAGCAGCAGGTTTTATCTTATCAATATTGGAACTGGTGAATACATTTATAATGATGAGAAAGAAAAAGTGGCAACGGTTGCTGAAGAAGATTATATATTAAACATCTTAAACAGATTAAAAAATCATTCCAACGAAAAAACAGGTTATGTGGAATATGAAGCAGATAATAAGAGCTATCTGGCTTCTTATTACAATATAACAGACAAAAATTGGGTATTTATAATGGAAGATTCCACAAAAGAGATATTTGCATCTTCCCAAAAAATAAATATGCTTTTACTGGTGATTTGCGTACTGGTCACCATAGGTATAACAGTGCTGTCATTCATACTTTTGATAACAGTATTGAAACCTTTAACCAAAATCAATGTGGCAGTGAACAGATTAGGGGACGGAGATATATCTGACAGTGATGAGATAACGGGATATTTAAATAGAACTGATGAACTTGGGCAAATAAGCAAGTCCGTGAAATACCTGCAAAATCATTTGAGAGAAATAGTTTCCGAAATCACACAGAAAGCGGTGGCGCTAGATAACAGCAACCGGGAATTTTCGAAGCGTTTTGAGGGTATAAATAATGCTATTTCAGGTATAAACAGTGCAGTGGAAGGTATAGCGGCTGGGGCAGCAGGGCAGGCAAAGGATACCCTTGAAGCTGAAAAAGAGGTGAAATCTATTGCAAAAGAGGTGAGTCACAATTCAGAGAATGTACTGCATTTGGATTCAGCAGTATCTGCCACTACGGATTTGTTTGAAAATATGACAAAAATACTGGGAGATTTAACGGATATATCTGAAAAAACAGTCAGCAGTATTGTCGAGGTTTCTGAAAAAACGCAGGCGACAAATAGGTCAAGTGACAAAATAAGGGAAGCTGTTGATATTATTAAAAATATTACCAGTCAGACAAATTTATTATCATTAAATGCTTCCATAGAGGCGGCAAGAGCTGGCGAGGCAGGACGGGGATTTTCAGTGGTTGCGGACGAAATCAGGATATTGGCAGACAGCAGTTCACAGAGTGCAGGAGATATTGAGGAACTTGTGGACAATTTGGTGAATAATTCCAATACGAGCATGGAAGAGATCCTAAAGTTAAATGATATTCTTGAAAAGCAAAAAGAGGAATTAAGATTGACTATTCAGGGGTTTGAGAGTCTTAAGAAAGAAGTTATGTTTGTTGCGGATGCAAGCAAAAGTATAAATAGCAGTAATGAAAGGATAGAGGGGCAGCAGAAGACATTAGGCAATATCGTGGAAAATCTTTCTGCAATATCAGAGCAAAACGCCGCAAGCTGTGAACAAACCAACGCAACGATGGAGACTGTCTCAAAAGATATTAATATGTGTAATAAAAACATCCATATTTTGTCAGACCTTTCTGAAAGTTTGAAATCTCAAATTTCTTATTTTAAATTTTAATGTGCTTGGAGCTGTTGCAAGGTCGAAAAATTATTTTAGAATTTGCAACAGTTCCTGTTTTTTGTTTGCCAGAAAAAAATAAGTGGCTCAGCGATCAGATATCCGTTCATAAAGCATGGAATGATAGGGAACTACTTTCCCTTGTGGCTTCCGCTGAATCAAAAAGTGCCTCCCCTTCAGGAAAAGCGATTGTTGTTTGTGCGAAAGAAAAGGTTCAGCGTATAGAGAAGCTGCAGACAGACAAGAGACAGGTTTGTATGATTGATGCGAACTCCTCTATCGGGCATTAGTCCACAAGGATGGTTCATGTTTTTTATGCTGAGTGCAGCAGTATTGTATGACTGCATGTTTATATAGCTTAGACAACAAAGTCAACAGACTATTCAAGTGAATTTTTTTATTAATTTGCTGTTAAGAAAATTTAAAGAAGGACGATATAATATATAAAATATCACAAAATGATATATGTTTTTGATTAATGTTAAAGTATGAACCGGAGGA
>CAMWJQ010000373.1 GCA_947174615.1 uncultured Lachnospiraceae bacterium | reverse complement strand
AATAAATCATCGGTTTGTCATAAACCGGCATAATCTGTTTTGAGATTGCTTTTGTGAGTGGATAGAGCCGTGTGCCCGACCCACCTGCTAAAATAATTCCTTTCATATTTTAATACCTTTTTTCCTTCCATAACTTTACGCCAAAGTGGGAACGCCATACCATTTTAGGTACAGACGTTCCCTAGCATGTCATCACGTTCAATTACTTGTACATCTCTGCATAATATTTCTGATAATCACCGCTTGTGACGTTCGCCATCCAGTCCTCATGCTCAAAATACCACTTGATTGTCTGGCGGATCCCATCCTTAAACATGGTCTCCGGCTCCCAGCCAATCTCTGCCTTGATCTTGTCCGGCGCGATGGCATAGCGTCTGTCATGCCCCTTTCTGTCCTCCACATAGGTGATCAAATCCTTAGAGACCAGCTTCTTTCGCGGGTCATCATCAGCAAGCTGCTCCTGAAGGGTCTCAAGGATAATATGGATGATCTCGATATTCTGCTTCTCATTGTGTCCGCCGACATTATAGGTCTCAAACAGCCTGCCCTTCTCCTGCACCATGTCGATCGCCTTTGCGTGATCCTCGACATAGAGCCAGTCGCGCACATTTTTGCCATCCCCGTACACTGGAAGCTTCTTTCCGTGCAGCGCATTGTTGATAATCAGCGGAATCAGCTTCTCCGGGAACTGATACGGTCCGTAATTATTGGAGCAGTTTGTGATATTTGCCGGGAAATGATAAGTGTCCATATAGGATTTCACCAGCATGTCCGAGGATGCCTTGCTCGCCGAATAAGGGCTGTGCGGTGCATAAGGCGTCGTCTCATAGAAGTATCCGCCGTCCTCCTCCAGTGAACCGTACACCTCATCGGTTGAGACATGCAGAAACTTTTTGTCGTCTTTATAGCTGCCGTCAGGAAGCTCCCACGCTGCCTTGGCACAGTTGAGCATCACTGCGGTCCCAAGAACATTTGTTTGTATGAACACCTCAGGATTCTTGATGCTTCTGTCCACATGACTCTCCGCGGCAAAGTGCACCACCCGGTCTATATCATTCTCCGCAAAAATCTTTGCGATGGCATCCTTGTCTGTGATATCCGCCTTGATGAAGGTATAGTTCGCCCTGTCCTCGACTTCCTTCAGATTCTCGAGATTTCCGGCATACGTCAGCGCATCCACGTTAATGATCCTGATCTCATTGTCATATTTGCGAAACATATAGTGAATATAATTCGCCCCAATAAACCCAGCACCGCCAGTCACTAAATACGTTCTCATCCAATCCTTACCTCCATAAAATATATTCATTGCACTATTTTATCCTAAATTTGGAAAATATGCAACACTAATACCCTAAGTAACTGTAATTTAAATCCACCTTCGTACTGATTCCGCTGATCTTCCCCTTGCTGGAATACTGCCACATATCATATCTCCCCTTGTAAGTCGGTGTCGTGGAGTACTGTGCAAGCCAAATCTTGTAATTGCCGATCGCCCCCATATTCAGTTTGTCCTCAAACCATGTTTTTGATGCATAGATTCCCGGTTTATATCCCGCGCTCGCAACGGTCTGGCAGAATGCGTTGACCACTGCGGTCCGTGTCGCCCGGTCGATCTTGTCTGCTCTGCCGCCGCTGGACTCTGTATCAATAAAGATCGGATAGGTGAGATTATAACCTTTCACAAGACTTACCGCAAGCGACGCCTCCTTGACTGCCTCAACCTCATTAACCGCCTGCGAGAATACATACACGCCAACCTTTAAGCCCGCCGCCGTAGCGCCCTTGATATTCGTCCGAAACGACTGATCTTCGATCAATGCTCCTGTCAGGGAACCTCTGTAGCCGCAGCGGATAATAACATAGTCCACGCCGGACGCCTTGACTGCATTCCAGTCAATGTTTCCATTGTGTCTTGACACGTCGATGCCAAACGTTGAGCCGTTGACAGAGGTCGCGATCGCCCCGTCCGAACCAAAGTTGTATGTAACACCCTGAATGATCTGAGTCCCCGTCACAACATTGCCATTTTTGTCATAAAAATAGGTCTTGCCGTCGATGGTCTGCCATCCTGTATAAACGTATTGCGGCTGTGCTGCGATATAAAACTCTGTGTTATTGTAATAATCTGAATAAACCGCTTCCTTATAAGTGCCATCGGAATTCTTGATATAAATCTGATTTCCGTTCTTGTCCTTGAGTTTTGTGGTCGTATCGGAGGCTGCATTGGAATTGATTGTCACGACACAGGTTGCTTTCTTTGGCTTGCCCTGCGCATCTTTCTCCTTTGTCGTGGCTGTGATGGCAGCGCTTCCCGGCGCAACGCCTGTCACAACGCCCTTCTCATCCACCGTCGCCACCTTTTTGTCAGAAGTCTCCCATGTGACGCCCGCGTCGGACTTATAATTCGTCACTGTAGCTACAAGGGTTGTAGAACCGCCCACAGCAAGATAGACCTCGCTTGTCCGGTCGAGCGCAATCGCAAGCTCCTCCGACTGTGCATCCTGAATCTCCACCTCCACACTGCCGCGGATATCCAGCTCTTTCCCATCCGCGTCCTTAATACCTGTGACCTTGCCTGTAATATGCACCTTTCCAGCTTTCACGCCAGACACAACACCGTCTGTGCCAACGACCGCGATGGAAATATCATCACTATCCCATATGATCGACGGAAAATTCTCTGTGATCGTCTCCGTGCTGTTGTCCTGTTTCTTATAGACCAGCTTGACTGGCTTCACAGTCAGCGTCTCACCGACTGCACAACTGTCTGCACTCTTTTGAAGCTCAAGACTTCCCGACACAATCTCTGCTGCCTGAACCGTAACTGTACACTGTGCGCTTGCCGTCTCCGTCGTCTCACTTGTATTTGACTCTGTTGAACCCGCCGTCACCTTTTTGTAAATATAACCGATCGTCTGGTCTGCGTCATCCTTAATCGGCGTACACTTTTCTTTTTCCTTGTCAGACAGCTCCTGGTACTCCTCCAGAGAGATTTCCAACGTCTCCTCGACTGGTTCCTTGGACTCCGTTGTCGTGGTGATGGTCTTTTTTGTGACAGTGTAGGTAATTACGGTTGTGCCTGCTGCTTTTGCAGTCACCTTTCCACCGCTCACAGACGCAACATGCTCATCAGAGCTCTTCCACTCGGTTGTGTACTGATATTCGATATCCCCTTCTTTGGAATCTTCAAATGTTGTGCCTTTTAACTCCGTGGCTGCCCCAACGCTCAATGTAACCTCGGTCTTGTCAAGAGATACATTTAAGGTGTCAAAGAGCATTCTGACCGCCGCCTTCGAGATCTGTGAGGGGTCTGCGATCGTATTCTGGTCAACCAGCAGATAGCTCTCTGTGCCGCTCACCGGTGTCTTGGTGGACTCTACCCACTCCACGGTATCCTTGAGCACCTCTGCCTCCACAGCCGCATCATTTTTCTCAGTATCCTCCGCTGCTACATTGACCTGCTTCTCCGTTTTGACCTCATCCTGCACATTGATAACGACATACTCCACCTTATCCTTTACTGTAACCTGCTGCGCAATAGACGGAAAAGTATATTTCTCCGTGGAGGTTATGATCGCATCAAACACGCCTGCGTTCACATTCTGCGCATAGATGATACCATCCATGTCATCATCTGTGAGCACAAGCTTCTTGCCTTTGGCATTTGTTAAAGTCACCTCAAAGACGGTTCCTGTGATAAGTTCTCCTGTATATTCATCGGTAAAACGGATCTTTAAGTCCTTTTCCACAGACACAAAGCTAACATTGACTTTGCCTGATGCCGCCTCCGCAGATCCCTCCTCTGTAGAAGAAGCCTCCTCTGTGCTTAAATCCTGCATAAAGGCTCCTGACAGCGCTGCCCCCGACATGGCGAGCAGTCCATCCTCCCCTGCAACGCCCATATTCTTGAGCTCCCCGCCAAGCGGTGCAAGCGCGGCAATCTGCTTGTTAACTGCCCTAGACTGCAGGAACATGCTCAATATGACGATTGATGCCACCAGAACAACTACCCCTGTTGCCGCAAGAACCGCATCAAAGGCAGTCAGATGATGCAGCCTTTCCTTCAATGCATCCACAAAGCGAAGCGGCTCTTTTGCGGCATGT
>CAMWJQ010000372.1 GCA_947174615.1 uncultured Lachnospiraceae bacterium | reverse complement strand
GCCTATATTTATGGAGAAGATTCCATGGTGAAGTCAAACAGAGTCTCGGCTTTTTATCGTTTTTTTGAAAATAAAAAGCTGCCAATCCGAGATGAATTGCTGCAGAGAGGAAGATACAGGGATTCTTACACTGCGGGAATGCTGACCAACATACTGTTGGAGATCAGTCCTGCGCCGACTTGTATCTTATATGCTGATGATTTTTCTGCAATTGGCGGTATGAATGCGATCAAAGACAGAGGACTGCGCGTGCCAGAGGACATTTCCATTGCAGGGTATGACGGGATTCTGATGGCATCTCAGCTCGAGCCGCAGCTCACCACATATCGTCAGGACACAAGTGGAATCGGGTGCATGGCGGCACAAAAGTTAATTCGTCTGATTGAAAATCCGCGCTCGACGCCGATTATGCAGTGCATGATGAGTGGAGAGCTGGTTTTGGGCGGCTCTGTAGCGCAAGTTTTATGAAAGAATATGATTAGAAACAATTTTATTTAGAAATTTTATATTTCGTTAATTTACCTTATCCATTTCGTATGATATGATAGAATTATTCGGTATAGACAAACTCGTATGATATGATAGAATCATTCGGTATAGACAAACAGTCATTATGTTATAGAAAAGCGGGGCAGTGATATGGCAGGAATATTGTATGATGCTAGACGCATTAAAGCGTATGAGCGGCTTATGGCGCTGGGCGAAACTGCGGGCGAAACGAGACAGTGGTGTGAAGATTTGTGGGAAGAACTTGTGTTTGACTCAGAGCTGACAGAAGAGTTGGTATTTTATCTGGAGCATCATTCTCTCATGGACAAGGTACACTGCGAAGGATATGGGTTGACAGACTTGTACATATGGCAGATGAACAGGTACAACCTCATCAGGGATTCCGGCAAGAACACCGCCGCCTGCAACAAAGACAGAATGGTGCTTCACGCATTCAGGGACATGATTGATATGAAAAAGGAGCCTGCGGCATATGTAAAAAAATTAACAATGGGCAAGGGAATGGATCAAGCATAAGCAGATGGTTGGGGGTATTTATGAACTGTGAGGAATTTTTAAGGCAATTTCGTGATGCACTGGATGGAAAAGTCCCGGAGAATTTGATACAGGATAATATAAAGTATTATAGATCATATATTGACAGCCAGACAGCGGCAGGCAGAAGTGAGTCCGATGTGCTTCGCTCGCTCGGTGACCCAAGACTTTTAGCGAAAACGATTGAGGAGAGCAGCAAGTTTGCATCTGAGAGCAAGGAGCGGTGGAACAGATCTGCAGGAGACTCCTCAAGAATGACACAGGAGACCTATGAGACGGCAGCGGACAACAGTCGCAGACGGATTCCGGGATGGCTGATCACCTGTCTTGTAGTACTGGTGATTTTAGTGGTATTATCTGTGGTGTTTCGTGTATTTGTATTTTTGGCGCCTTATATCATTCTCTTTATGCTGGCAGGCTTTGTGATTCGTGCTGTCCGTGGCTGGTGGCAGAATAAATAAAATGAAAAGCTGAAACAAGAAAAACGACCATTATAAGGTCGTTTTTCGTTAAGGGGAGTATAAATAATTAATATATAAGGGTTGTAAAGAGGATTGAAGGAGTATCTCTTTACTGATATTAGTATAACAATTGTTGATTTAAAAATCAATATGTTTCTAAAAATAAAACTAACAAACAATTTTTGTCAGATTTAGGCAGTGTATCCAAAGTAAACATACTATGTAAATAAAATTTTTTGAATAAAATTGTGCATTTGTGCAAATCATATCTGTGTAGCATGAAATACGTGCTTGAGGCATACAAAAAATGCAACAGCAGATGTATGTCTGAAAAAAAGGGATATATACCCAAAAATTGGAGGTAGCATTATGGCTGGAACAAACAACAATTACGACAACAAGACAAATAACAATTCACAGAATTCTCAGAATTCTCAGAACGCACAGAACAGCACAAACAACAGCTCTGAGAACAATCAGAAGAACAGCAAGAACAGCACAAACAACAATAACAACAAATAATCAGTGCTGGAACAGGAAAAGGCAAGGCTTGAGATCAGGCTTTGCCTTTTTTTATTTGACAGATGGTGCTAATGAATATAATATATATAGAAGAAAATATAGATTATTTAGTGAGAAAATACTGGAGTATAAGGATGAAAACATATGAATTAATAGCGCCCTGTCATTTCGGACTGGAGTCCGTATTGAAAAGGGAAATCACAGATCTTGGCTACGATGTATCACAGGTGGAAGATGGCAGAGTGACTTTTATCGGTGATGATGAGGCAATCTGCCGCGCCAACATCGGTCTTAGGACAGCGGAGCGGATTCTCATCAAAGCAGGCAGTTTTCGGGCGGAGACATTTGATGAGCTTTTTGAAAATACGAAGAAGATTTCATGGGAGGAGTATATTCCGGCAGATGGAAAATTCTGGGTCGCGAAAGCTGCAAGTATCAAGAGCAAACTCTTTTCCCCATCGGATATTCAGTCTATCATGAAAAAGGCAATGGTAGAGCGCTTGAAACAAGTGTATCATGTGAGTTGGTTTGGGGAGGACGGACAGCACTTTCCGGTGCGGGTTTTTCTGATGAAAGACCAAGTGACAGTAGGGCTTGACACGACAGGGGAATCTTTACATAAGAGAGGATACCGCAAGTTTACAGCAAAAGCGCCGATTGCGGAGAATCTCGCAGCCGCGCTCATCATGCTCACACCATGGAAGAGTGACAGGATTCTTGTGGACCCGTTTTGTGGCAGTGGAACGATACCAATCGAGGCAGCGCTCATGGCAGCGAACATTGCGCCCGGCATGAAACGAGGTTTCACAGCGCTGAAGTGGCAGCATCTCATCGCAGAAAAGGTGTGGGATGACTGCTATGAGGAAGCACGGGAGATGGTTGATTTATCTGTAAACGTCAGCATTGAAGGCAGAGATATAGACTCGGAAATGATACGTCTTGCAGAGCAGAATGCACGTCTTGCGGGCGTGGACCACATGATCAGGTTCAAGCAGGAGGATGTGGGCACGCTGTCACATGAGGGGAAATACGGATTTATTATCACGAATCCGCCCTATGGAGAACGGCTTGAAGAAAAAACTGCAATTCCGCTTTTGTACAGGAAATTTGGCAAGCGGTTTCAGAGCCTTGACACATGGTCGCTCTATATGATTACCTCGCATGAAGAGGCAGAGAAGGAGATTGGGAGAAAGGCAGACAAAAACCGAAAAGTCTATAATGGGATGATGAAAACCTATTACTATCAGTTCATGGGACCGCGCCCGCCCAAAAAAGGTTCAGGTATGGAGAAGAATGCAGACAGAGAATATAGAAACACAAGAGTTTAAGAAGAATAAATCCGAATATGGCGAATCTATTCACTGTGAGCCTATTGAGGAAGGTGCACTCACGAGAACAGAGACAGAGCAGATTCTTTCCGGAAAAAGAGATCGGATTTATCATTGGATGACGACTGCTTCGGTAGTCTTTGCTGTTGTATCAGTTGTGATGATGATGGCGTTTAAACAGCATGAAGGGGTCTTTGATGCGAGCAGCCGTATTGGGATTTTGATGGAGAGTGTAAACGCGCAGGAGATGAGGGCTTCCGCACCCAAATTAAATGTGCGGACGACTTTTCGGGATGAGAACGGCAAAAGGCTGGTACTGCCGCTGAAAGAGCCGGTTGCCAGCAGTGATATCCATATTAGAGAAGAGTTTACACAGAATAAATATGTCATAACGCTTACAGGATATTCAAAGTATATGCCAAACAGTGTGGAGCTGGTAAGTGATTCTTCCATCATGGATGCAGTGGGGGTCTACAGGCAGCAGGAAGATGTTGTGGTGGAAGTCTATTGTGTGGACCGATATGATTGTGAGCTGGTGATAAATGACAATGCACTGGCTGTAAATTTTCAGGAGATTGGAGATCTGTATGCAGCGAGTGCGGTGATCTGGCTGCCATATGAGGATAGGAACCGTCTGGCGCTGCCAGAATGGCGGCAGCGTCTGGAGAAAGCGGCGTCCGATCATCAGGTTCGTTTGTATCTGGCGCCAGATATGGTGACTCTTATACACATCTGACGCTGCCGACGATAAGG
>CAMWJQ010000371.1 GCA_947174615.1 uncultured Lachnospiraceae bacterium | reverse complement strand
GTATACCGCGACGCTAGTGCAGTTTTCCTCTGCTACAACATTGAGATAATCTGGCAAATGAAGTTCTCCTGACGGATTCGGGGTGAAAGAAACTGCTGTGCTTTCTTTTAGTTCTGCACAATCTTTGTCAGAGATATAGATTTGTGCTGTCTGCGAGAGGTCGTTTCCGCAAAAACGTTTGGTCTTTAGGCAGTGTATTACGTTTTGGACTTGTGAGGCGGCGTCTGCAGTATCAAGCCATATCGCCAGTTCAGTACCACTTTCATTGACATAGTCATAGCCGTTATATGTGACAACTCCGTTCGTATATGTTTCAATGTAATCTGGTACCGTATAACGCATATCCAGATCCGGATTTATTAGTTTCTGTGCATCTAATTTGATAATGATTGTTTGCATAGGGAGCTCCTTTTTCGTGTATTTTACAGGTGAAAAATTTTTAACAAGATATCATCTTCAGTGAGTATTTTTTTGGCGAGTTCGCGATACTGTTCCTCATGGAGATAGGTGTGGCGGAACGGTTTCATGGAGGGTGCAAGGTCAATTGCCTTGATGTAATCCTCCACATTGAGATTAAGCGCAGCAACATAGTCCCAGAAGCCGGTTTCGGTGAAAATTGTGTTCACCCGCTGCCAGCGGTGGTCATGTACGCGGCTCATTAGATAGGTGGCGATACCGACCTGAATGCCGTGAAGCTGCGGTGTTTCCAGTATTTTATCCAAGGCATGTGAAATCAGGTGCTCGCTCCCGCTTGTGGGTGCACTGCTGCCGGCAATCTCGTTTGCGATGCCGCTCATGGCGAGGGAGTCAAGCAGTTCTTTTAAGAACAGGTTGTCCTGAATACTTTCAAACGGTGTGCGCACAAAGCTGTTGACCGCCTTTTTGGCAATCATAAGGGCAAAGTCATTGACTTGCGCAACCCCGTGTGTTTCCTCAAATTTCCAGTCGTAGAGCGCAGTAATTTTTGATACCATGTCCCCGATGCCGGAGTACAGGAATTTCTGTGGTGCGCTTTTGATGACTGTCGTGTCGGCTATAATGCCAAATGCCAGACGTGCCGGAACGGAAGTTCTGCGGCCGTTCACAACCAGGGAAGCGCTCGCGCTGGAAAATCCGTCGCTGGACGCCGATGTAGGAACGCTGATAAACGGCAGCTTGCGCAGAAAGCCGATGTACTTTGCCGCATCAATGACCTTGCCGCCGCCAAGACCGATGACAGCCTGTGTAGCGTTTGGCAGTCCGAATGCCAGATTGATGATATCATCAATATTGATGGTATCTAGCTCACAGTATTCCAAAACTTCAATGTCAGCATCCCGCAAGGCTTCCATTACCTTGCAGCCAAACATGTCAATCAAGCCGTTTCCAAAATAAATGACTACCTTTTTGAAACTGCATCCGCGCAGATCTGCGCCAATGCTGTCTAACGCGTTGGGATCTACTTTTAAGATTGTGGGAATTGCGATGTGACTCGCGTTAAATTTGCTCATACGCTTCTTACCTTTCGATATTCATACTCCATATAGTTCCTTAGATCGATTGATATTCTTTATTATAGAGAATTCGTGAGAGTTTGTCAAAATATTCTTTTCTCACGACAATTCGGCATCAGATCATCTGTACACCTCATTCTTCCGCCTTGCATAGAAAGCTGTATCAAACGTTATATGCATCGTTAATTCTTAACAGTTCCTAAATATATAGAAGTAATGAATACTGGTGTGATTTATGGTGTGATTTTTAAATGGTGTGATTTTTAGAAATAATGATTTACATATGTCTTGTTAGATAGTATACTTATAACAACTGCGCTGCGAACAGTGCACAAGATAATGTAAAAGCGACAGACAAAAGTATAAGGAACTGTTTAGAAAATGGAGGGGCAAAGATGGGTTTATTTTTGAAGAGCGCATACGACGATGATGAATTTGGCTATGGAGACTGGCAGATGGCTGATTTCATGCGGAAGCTGGGCTATCCGTATGACTTTGAGGAGGTGTAGGATACATCATGAAAAAAGAAAAGAATAGAAATTCGTTTTCAGGTTCTCTTGGCTTTGTGCTGACGGCGGCGGGAAGTGCGGTTGGTCTGGGCAATATCTGGCGGTTTCCGTATCTGGCAGCGAAGGATGGCGGTGGATTGTTTTTGGTGATTTATCTGATACTGGCGCTCACGTTTGGATTTACACTGCTCACGACAGAAATTGCAATCGGCAGAAAGACAAAACAGAGCCCGCTGACCGCATATGCGAAATTGAGTTCCAGGTGGGGATTTCTCGGTATCTTTGCATGTCTTGTGCCGGTTATTATCATGCCGTATTACTGCGTGATCGGCGGATGGGTGGTAAAGTATTTTCTTGCATATCTGACAGGCGGCGGGACTGCTGCGGCAGAGGATGGTTATTTTACAGGATTTATTACCGGGGCATGGCAGCCGATTGTGCTGTTAATCGTTTTTCTGTTTATGGTGGCGTTTATTGTGTTTCGCGGTATCAATAAGGGAATTGAGTCCTCCTCGAAAGTGCTGATGCCATTATTGCTGTTGCTGGTGGTCGGCATTGCGTTCTTTTCCCTGATGATTCACTATGAGGACGAAAACGGTGTGGCTAGAACTGGCATGGAGGGCTTTCAGATTTATGTGATTCCAGACTTAAACGGTATGACAGTGAAGGGATTTTTCACGGTACTGCTTGATGCGATGGGGCAGTTGTTTTTCAGTCTCAGCGTGGCGATGGGAATTATGGTTGCGTATGGCTCTTATGTCAAAGATGACGCTAATCTGGTGAAATCGATTAACCAGATTGAAATTTTTGATACGGCAGTGGCATTTCTGGCAGGTGTCATGATTATTCCAGCAGTGTATACCTTTATGGGCAGAGAGGGTATGGCAGCATCGGGACCAAGTCTGATGTTTGTATCTCTGCCGAAAGTTTTTGCCTCTATGGGACGTGTCGGAAACCTTGTAGGGTGTCTGTTCTTTGCGATGGTGTTGTTTGCGGCGATCACGAGCGCTGTGTCTGTCATGGAGGCGGTTGTGTCGAGTTTTATGGACAAGTTTCATATGACGCGCACGAAGGCGGCAGCAGTTGAGACAGCCATCGCGCTTGTCGGTGGCGTGATCGTATGTCTTGGGTATAATGTATTGTATTTCGAGTTCAAGCTGCCAAATGGGGCGGTTGCACAGATTTTGGATATTATGGACTATATCAGCAACAATCTGCTGATGCCGCTGGTTGCAATTGGGACCTGTATTCTGATTGGCTGGTTGTTGAAACCCCAAATGGTCATTGATGAGGTGGAGAAATCAGGGAGCAGATTTGGCAGAAAGCAGCTGTATATTGTGATGATACGATATATTGCGCCGATTTTGTTAGTCATTCTGCTGTTGAAGTCGGTAGGGATTCTAACAATAATATAACTCCTTTTTGGAATTGTGTATTCGATGAAAATGAAATGAAGTCATTGTTCACAGGTCAGAAATGCGCATATACTGCGCATTTCGTGAGAAAACGTATCGTTTTGAAATGAAAATTGAGATAATATAGACGCAGGTTTTTGCTATCAAGGTTTCGAGATTGTGGGGCAGCCTTGAAGGGGTATTATGAAGTAACAGAGCGTATAGAAAACAAATCTATGCGCTCTATTTTTATAGCTTTCTACGCCAAATCCAACGTATCTACTTTCTTTAATAAGAACTATTTGTTAGCATAATTGATAAAACTTTGTAGATTTTTAGATAAAAGAAGGAATTTAGAAATCTGCGCGGAATATATTAAATATGGAGTTATTTTGTGAATCGTACACAAAGCGGGGGTTTATTATGACAATACGAGAAAACCTTGAACAGTGGGAGAGTGAGTATCTGAGCCCGTATGCCACACTGAGCTCTAAGTCAAAGGGCAGAGACAGGGAGGAAGAGCAGTGTGATATCCGCCCAGTATTTCAGCGAGATCGGGACAGGATACTACATTCCAAATCATTTCGGCGCCTCAAGGATAAAACACAGGTTTTTTTGTCACCGGAAGGAGATCATTACAGAACGAGACTGACACATACACTTGAGGTATCACAGAATGCACGGACGATTGCGCGGGCATTACAGTTGAATGA